>NZ_JAFAVV010000631.1 GCF_019242285.1 Bradyrhizobium sp. | reverse complement strand
CAGAGATCCCAGGACTTCTCGGTTCTTCCGGACAGTGACGCCGACTGAGAGAGGGGCCACCGTTTCTGGCAGCCTTTTATGGATGGCCTGTTCCGGAAAGTGAAGACCGGAAATCATGACCCAGGACATCGCGTTGATTGCCCTGGTCGTGCGCGACTACGACGAGGCGCTCAATCCGAATGGTGGATGGCCATGGCGCCAAGCGGCTCGACCCAGTGATGCCGTTTCGCTTCCCAGCCGGAATACGTGGGGGCCGGGAAGGCGGGATCGGCAAATGATCCCACGGCCACGGCGAGGTGGCCGGGAAACGCCTCCGCTTCCCAATACACCGTCGATCCGCACAGGGGGCAGAACCGAAATGACACCGACCTGCCAGCGTCAGATCGGCGAGTGAACCGGGTCGCGTTGCCCGAGATGGTTGTTTGCTCCGGGGTGAACCAGGCCTGACCGCCGAACACAGATCCGGTCCGACGCTGACACGCGAGGCAGTGGCACATCGAAATCCGTGCCGGCTCACCCTCACACACGATCTCGAGCTCTCCGCAGCTGCACGCCGCGCGACGCGTTGTCATAGGCACGCTCCTTTTGTTCGGCGAGTGCGGTCAGTCGCACTCGCCGTCGTCGGAATTGTCGGGGATGGGCGAAGGCTTGCTGCGGCTCTCGAGAGGAGGGAGAGCCCTGGCGGCCTCGCAGCATGGTACCAGGATTTCTTGCCCGAGCGAAGACGGTTCAACTGATCAGGTCCTGGACTGCCGCGTCCTGCCTCCTTGCCGTGTGATCTGCGCTCTCGCAATCCTGCATTCGAGCCGCAAGCGAATGTTGGTGGTCCTCACGATAATCGCGCGTTTTTGCAATCCGGAGGTTTTGTCACCGCTTACCATGACGCAGCCGACGTACCACCTGAGAGGGCGTCAATTGACGGGAGAAAAGGCGATGCGTTCTGTGCTGGCAATATTCCTCCTGATAGCGCTCTGTGCTTCTGCGAACGGAGCCCCAAGGACACTTCATTCCCAGTCGCGACACGTCATGGTTCATCCCGGTCATGCTGCAATCCCGGATCAAGTCACTTCGAATGGTGCGCGGATCTATCGCGATGACTCCGTTCCGGGTGGTCTGCGGACCGATCACGACAATCCTCCCGCCTACGATGATCCATCCAAGTTCGGCGGCGGCTGATCGGAAGGATTCATATGGGCGCCATGATGTATGTGTGCCGCATCGATGCCACATCGGTGGGAAGATTGCTGTCGCACGAGAAGTCATCGGATGAATATTTTTCGGCATGTCATGCTTCGCGGAGGTCGGAAAGCGACGACGCGAGCCAAGACCTTTGGATCGACCTGGACAAGGCCTGGGCTGCCATCCAGTTCCTGCTGACCGACGGACGCGAGGACACGGCCCTCCCTGGCGGGGCGCTTCTTGGCGGGACCGCAGTGCGGGTCAAGACGGCGACTGGCTCGTGCTGACCGCCGAGCAAACGGCAAGCTTCGCAGCCTACCTGGCGACGAAGCCTGACGATATGGCGGAGCTGTCCGCCCGCTTCGCGGCTGCGTTCGCAGCCTGGAACAATGCGCAAATGATGCAGTATGTTGCGTCTCACTTCCGCAATCTGAAGCGCTTCCTGTCTGTGGCAGCGGCCAAGGGCGACGGCCTGATGACTCGCATCAGTGTGTAGCTTCGGGGCGTTCGCAGTCTTCGCTACGCGATTGCTCGGCTCGCAGGAGGCGCCGGACGAGCCTTGTGCCGCTACGCCACGCTCTCCAGAAACGCCTCCTCCGCGGCGCCGATCGCATCGGGCGTGCCGACATGCATCCAGACGCCGTCGAGGCGCAGCCCGAACAGCCGCTCCTGGTCATTGGCCTTGTCGAACATCTTCGTCAGTGAGAACTCGCCCTTCGGCGCATCGGCGAAGATCCGCGGCGAGATGATCGCGGCCCCCGCATAGACGAACGGGACGACCTGGTGCTCCCTCCGCTTGCGCAGCGCGCCGTCGGGCAGCATCGAATAGTCGCCGCGCCCGCCATAGCCGATGCTGCTTGCGGTCGGTGCCATCAGCAGCAGAATGTCCATGCGTTCGGCATCAAAGATCTCGGCTAGCCGCGTGAGGTTGCAGCGCACGCCGTCGATCCACAGCGTGTCCGAATTGACAAGGAAGAACGGCGCCTCGCCGAGCAGCGTGAGCGCCTTGACCACGCCGCCGCCGGTGCCGAGCACCTCGTCGCGCTCGTCCGAGATGATCACGCGGGGCGCGCTTCGTGAGGCCGTGTGGTCGATGATCTGCTGGCCGAGATAATGCACGTTGACGACCGCCTCGCCGACCCCGGCGGCGGCGAGCTTGTCGAGCACATGGTCGAGCAGCGGCCGGCCCGCCACTGCCACCAGCGGCTTCGGTCTATGGTCGGTGAGCGGCCGCATGCGCAAGCCGAAACCTGCGGCGAGGACCATGGCTCTGGTAGGCTTGACCGGCATGTCGGGCGGGATCTCGGGATCAGGCAGCGGAAAAACGATGATAGCGCTGATTCGCGAGACCGGGGCGCAATCTACAAAGCGATATCCGGTTGCGATGACGATTTTGCGACTTGGAAAAGCCGCGATCGCTGCTTGAAATTACCGCAGCCTGCCTCAGCCCCGCCGCGATTTGGCGGATTCTTCGTCCGACCGGAGGCGCGGTGGAACAAAAGCGACAGGGGGCACGGCAATGGTACGGCGTTGGTCGAGTATTGCAGGCATCATGATCCTCCAGGCGGCGTTCACGCCCTGGGCCGTCGGTGAACCGGCGACAAACAGCCCGAAACCCCTGCCGCGGTATGGCGTGTTCGTGTTCTCCAACGAATGCACGCAGGGCAATGGCAGCGGCAATGTCGCTGGCGATCGCATTACACTGCTGCGCTTCCCGTCCGGCGACCTCGCCCTCTACGAGTATGGCAATGGCGGCGCCCAGGGCCCGGTCTTGTCGGAGTCAGTGAACATCGACGAAAGGACTTCTGCCATCACCATCCGCGTCCGGGACGAATGGAGCACCGCGCCGACCCGCGACGGCTGGGGCATCGACACGATCGAGGGCGAGCTGACGCCCGAAAGCCTGATCGTCAAGCTTCATGGCGAGACCACCACGACATCGCTGCCGCGGATCGTCGGCATGCCCAAGCCGATCGGGACCTGCAGGTAGCAGCCTGGCGGCTACTGTCCCGCGGCCTCGGCGCCGCGGGTGCGCGGATCGGGCACGCCGAGCAGTCCGTTCGGTGTGACCTGAATCGAATTCGCCGAGGAGTAGCCCATCGATTCCACGAGGCGATGTCCCCTGGACCGCAGCCCGGCCTGCACATCGTCGGAAAAGCCGGGCTCGATCCGCACCTCGTCCGGCAGCCATTGGTGATGCAGGCGTGGCGCGGCGACGGCGGCCGCGACGTCCATCTTGTAGTCGAGTACGTTGACCAGAACCTGCAGCACCGTGGAGATGATCCGGCTGCCGCCGGGCGAGCCCGTCACCAGCACCGGCTTGCCGTCCCTCAGCACGATGGTCGGCGACATCGAGGACAGTGGCCGCTTGCCCGGGCCGGGCAGATTGGCCTCGTAGCCGACCAGGCCGAAGACATTGGAGGCACCGGGCGCGGCGGTGAAATCATCGAGCTCATTGTTGAGCAGCACGCCGGTGCCGCCGGCCACGATGCCTACGCCATAGCTGAAGTTCAGCGTGTAGGTGTTGCTGACGGCGTTGCCCTGGCTGTCGACCACCGAAAAATGCGTGGTGTTGCTGCCTTCATGCGGCGGCAGGGCCGCCTGGAGCTCGCTCGATGGCGTCGCATGGTCGGGATCGATGCCGGCGCGGAGCTTCGCCGCATAATCCTTTGCGGTAAGCGCTGCGATCGGCGCGTTGACGAAGGAGGGATCGCCGAGATAGCGCGCGCGATCGGCATAGCCGCGCTTCATCGCCTCGATCAAGACGTGCAGCGAGGCAGCCGAGCCCTGCTTCATCTCGCCGAGCGGCAAGCCTTCGAGGATGTTGAAAGTCTCGAGCAGGACGATTCCGCCCGAGGAGGGCTGTGGCATCGAGACGATATCATAACCACGATAGCTGCCGCGGACGGGCTCGCGGATCACGGCCCGGTACGACTTGAGGTCATCGGTCGTGATGATGCCACCCGCCTCGGTGATCGCATGCGCGAGTTTCTGCGCGACCGGGCCTTGATAGAATCCGTCCGGTCCCTGCTCGGCGATCGCCGTGAGCGTCGTGGCAAGGTCGCTCTGCACGAGCTTGTCACCCTCGCGCAGCGAGCCGCCGTCGGGACGCGAGAACAGTTTCGCTGATGCAGGCCAGGGCGCCAATCGCCGGTGCCATTGCGGCAGCGTATCGGCGACGTCGTCGGTAATCACAAAACCGTCCCGGGCGAGATCGATGGAGGGCTTCAGGAGTTTTGCCAGCGTGAAGTGGCCCGAGCCGTATTTCTCCAGCGCCAGCGCGAAGCCCGCAACCGTGCCGGGGATGCCGATGCCGAGTGCGGAATCGCGCGACTTCGCCGGATCGGGCTTGCCGTTGGCGCCGAGGAACATGTCGCGGGTGGCTGCGGCCGGCGCGGTCTCGCGATAGTCGATGGCGACGTCTTCCTTGCGGTCGGCGAGATGCACCACCATGAAGCCGCCGCCGCCGATGTTGCCGGCGCGCGGATAGGTCACCGCCAGCGCGAAGCCGGTCGCGACCGCCGCATCGACCGCGTTGCCGCCCTGCCGCAGGATGTCGGCGCCGATGCGCGCCGCGATCTTCTCCTGCGCCACCACCATGCCATGCTCGGTCGCGATCGCGTGAACACTGTCGGGCGGAGGCGGCGTGTAGGTCGCGGCGCGCTGCGCCGATATGGTGGGGGGGAGGGCGCAGATAGAGGCCAACACCACGCCGGCCAGGTATCGGCGCCGGCTGATCGCGGGAGACATCGATTCGATTCCGCCGTCAATTGATCGTCACCACGATGCTATAGCGGGTGGCCGCCGAATGGAACGCGCGTCGGCGTGATCGCAGAGGACATTTTTGAATGGCTATCACTGCACTTGAGTCAGGTGACATCGCCTCTCGGTCGACCTATCCCGGGAAAGCAGCCGTGGTGAGTTGGGTCTTTTTCGACTGGGCGGCGCAGCCCTATTTCACGCTGATCACGACCTTCGTGTTCGCGCCCTATTTCGCCACGCATGTGGCACCCGACGCCGCGCGCGGGCAGGCGTTGTGGGGCTTTGCCACCGCGAGCGCGGGAATTGCGATCGCGCTATTGTCGCCGGTGCTCGGCGCGATCGCCGATGCCACCGGCCGGCGCAAGCCGTGGGTTGCGGCGTTCGGCGCCATGCTGGTGATCGGCGCCAGCGCGATGTGGATCGGCGGGCCCGGCGAGCCTGACATCATCCCGCCGCTGCTGTTTGCCTACGCGATTGCCACCGTCGGCGTCGAGTTCGCTACCGTGTTCAACAACGCGATGATGCCGACTCTGGTGCCGCCGGAGCGGATCGGCCGCCTGTCCGGCGCGGGCTGGGCGACCGGCTATATCGGCGGCATCCTCAGTCTCATCCTGGTGCTTGGCTTCCTCGCCGCCAACCCGGACACCGGCCGCACGCTGTTCGGCTTTGCCCCGCTGTTCGGGCTCGATCCGGTTGCGCATCAAGGCGATCGCATTTCCGGGCCGCTGACCGGCATCTGGTTCATCATCTTCGTGCTGCCGATGTTCCTGCTGACGCCCGACTATCCCGCGCGGCATCGCCTGCGCGATGCGCTCCGGGCCGGCTTGCGCGAGTTGAAGGGCACGCTGCTCGAATTGCCGAGGCAGCGATCGATCGCCGCGTTCCTGTTCGCCAACATGATCTACACCGACGGACTGGTCTCGCTGTTCGCGTTCGGCGGCATCTATGCCGCCGGCACCTTCGGCTGGAGCACGATCCAGATCGGCACCTTCGGCATCATACTCGCCATCGCCGGCACTTTCGGCGGCTTCATCGGCGGCAGGCTCGATGATCGCTTCGGACCAAAGCGCGTGATCGCCGGTAGCATGACCATCCTGCTGCTCGCGATCATCGCCATCCTGTCGGTGAACAAGGACTCGATCCTCTTCATCCCGGTGACGCCGCCGCAGCCCGGCGGCGCGCTGTTCGCATCGGCCGCAGAGCGGGCCTATCTGATCCTGGGCTGCTGCATCGGCGCGGTCGGCGCGCCGTTGCAGGCCGCATCACGCTCGCTGCTGATCCGGATGGCGCCGAAGGACCGCATCGCGCAATATTTTGGCCTGTTTGCGCTCACGGGCAAGGTGACATCGTTCCTGGGTCCGCTGCTGATCGGTATCGTCACCGCGGCGACCGGAAGCCAGAAGGCGGGCATGGCCACGCTGGTGCTGTTCTTTGTCACCGGGCTCGCGCTGCTCGCAAGGATCCGTCATTCCGGGGCATCGCGAAGCGATGAACCCGGAATCCCGAAGTGAGGCGCGAGATTCCGGGTTCGCGCTGCCGCGGGCCCTGGAATGACAGCGGCATCAATGCCTGAAATGCCGCACGCCGGTGAACACCATCGCGATATCGTGCTCGTCGGCCGCCTTGATCACCTCGTCATCGCGGATCGAGCCGCCGGGCTGGATCACTGCGGTGGCACCAGCCTCGATGCAGGCCAGCATGCCGTCCGCGAACGGGAAGAACGCATCGGAGGCGACCACCGACCCCTTGGTCAGCGGTTCAGCGAGCTTGGCGTCGGCGGCGGCATCCAGTGCCTTGCGCGCGGCGATCCGGGCGGAATCCACCCGGCTCATCTGGCCGGCGCCGATGCCCACGGTGGCGAGGTCCCTGGCGTAGACGATCGTGTTCGACTTCACGTGCTTGGCGACGCGGAACGCGAATTTAAGGTCGCGCAGCTCGGCCTCGGTCGGCGCGCGCTTTGTCACCACCTTCAAGTCGATATCGTCGATCACGGCATTGTCGCGGCTCTGCACAAGCAGTCCACCCGCGACGGTCTTCGCAGTCAGGCCCGCCGCGCGGGGGTCGGGCAGGTTGCCGGCGAGCAAGAGGCGCAGATTCTTGCGCCTGGCGATGATCGCGATCGCCTCCTCGGTCGCATCGGGCGCGATGATCACCTCGGTCAGAATTTCCGTGATGGCCCGCGCAGCCCCGGCATCGAGCAGGCGATTGACCGCGATGATGCCGCCATAGGGCGATTGTGTATCGCAGGCGAATGCCTTGTGATAAGCCTCGACCAGGTTCGCGCCCTCGGCGACGCCGCAGGGGTTGGCATGCTTGACGATGACGCAGGCGGCGGTGCGGTTCGGTTCGAACTCGGCGATGCACTCATAGGCCGCATCGGTATCGTTGATGTTGTTGTAGGAGAGCTCCTTGCCCTGCAATTGCCGGGCGCTGGCGACGCCTGGTCGCCTGTCGGGCAGGCGATAGAACGCCGCGGTCTGGTGCGGATTCTCGCCGTAGCGCAGCGCCTGGATCAGCCTGCCGCCGAAGGCGCGGAAGTCGGGCGCCTCGGTCTCGAGCACGTTCGCGAACCAGTTGGAGATGGCTGCATCGTAGGCTGCCGTCCGCGCATAGGCCTTGGCGGCCAGGCGCCGCCGCAGCAATAGAGTGGTCGCGCCTTTATTTGCTGCAAGCTCTTCCAGCACGGCCTGATAGTCGCTGGCCTCGACGACCACGGCGACGTCGTCATGGTTCTTGGCCGCCGCGCGGATCATCGCGGGCCCGCCGATGTCGATGTTCTCGATGCACTCAAGAAAGGGTGCGCCTTTGTCGACGGTCGCCTCGAACGGATAGAGATTGACCACGAGGAGATCGATCGGCGCGATGCCATGCGTCTTCATCGCGTGTGCGTGACCGGCATTGTCGCGGATCGCCAGCAGGCCGCCATGCACCTTAGGATGCAGGGTCTTGACCCGCCCGTCCATCATCTCGGGAAAGCCGGTGAGGTCCGAGACGTCCTTCACCTTCAATCCGGATTCTGCGATCGCCTTGGCGGTGCCGCCGGTCGAGATCAGCTCGACGCCGTGGGCGGCGAGCGCGCGGGCAAGTTCGATCAGGCCGGTCTTGTCTGAAACGGAGAGCAGGGCGCGGGTCACGCGGCGAAGCTGGTCAGTCATGGGCAGCGTCCTCGAACAAGGGGAAACTTATGCCCAGGCGCGCGGCGGTCCTTCCCCACGCTCCCCGATGGTGCTCCATCCGACGTCGCCAGTCGCGCGAGAGCTCGCTCGTTAGCAGCTTTGGGCCCCGTAGACAATATTCAGCCCTACAACGGCAGCTCCGGCTCGCGGCGAGCGTTGCGCCGGGCATTAGTTGCAGACGGCGAGGCGGTCGAGCGGATGAAGCTCCAGCGGATCGCGGCGGCCTGGTGCAGGTCCTGCCGGATCACGATCTGCGCGCTGCGACGAGGGCCGTCCGTGCCCGCCAGAAAGACACTATCCTCGAGATCGACCCGGTCGTCCGGCGTCTCGAAGGTCCAGACCTCCCGGTTGGGCAACACCAGCATGACGCCATGCGCATCGCTGAGCCGGCTGGCCTTGACCGCTGGATGCAGGTGAAATCGCAAAGCATAGTCGGTGTCGTTGCCGCGGACGCGGCCGCCCGGGGCGGGGGCGAGACTGTCCTCGCCGTCGAGCCGGGCGCCGTCCTGGGCGATCATCAGGACGCGGCGATGGATCAGCCCGAACCGCGCCAGATAGCCGTCATGCGATGTGGTGAGCAGCACGCCGCCCGGCACCCCCTCGCGGAAATTATCGACGTTGACGGGACCGGACACGATCGGCGAGCCGTGCAGGAAGCGCTTCATCGCCGTCAGCTCGACGAACTGGCAGGACGAGGTGTCGTGATAGGTCAGGGTCGAATGCGCCGCCGTGCTGCGTGCGAAGGTCCGCCAGTTGTCGCGGCCGGTCGAAGGCATGCCGCAATTGATGACGATGCGGCATTGCACGGACGACATCTCGAACGAGAGGCAGCCGGCATGCGCGTCGTGGCTGACGTTCGGCGGCGGTGGTGCACCGGCGTCGGTGATTACCGTCATCGCGCCGGCGTCGAGGCGCTGAAAGCCGGAATGCGGCATGCTCGCCATCGGCGTGCCGTGGGTGTCGTCATAGGCGAGCAGGGTGGCGAGCAGGTCGGACGGCGTGCCGCTCATGCCGTTGAACAGCGCGATGGTGCCGTCGCCGTGGCGGAAGAAGCGCAGCATCGGCATCATGCGGTCGATGGCGTTGAGCAGCGCCGGCGGCGGGGCGATGTTGCGGGCGGCGAAGGTCTGCCGGAGCGGCAACAGGTCGATCAGGAGCTCGATCAGAGCGCCCGGGTTGCGCGAGACGTGGCCGCCGTCGGGGAGGATCTGCTGCTGCAGCTCCTCGGACAACCGGCGGCTGGCGATCCGGATGTGGCGGGCCTGGTTGGCAAGGCAGAGCGCAGCATAGCACAGCGCGATCAGGACCTGCAGCCGCGGCACGCCGTCAGGCACGTCGAGCATGGCCAGGCGCAGGTAGCGGATTTCGCGTGACAGACCGCGCAGATACCGGCGGTAGAACTTGCCGTCGGTGTCGCTGAGCACCAGGGGGGCCTGTGACAGCAGCGAGATCACGCGGCGCGACAGCACGTCGGCGCGGCGGGCGATGGCGCGGCTGTGCGCCGGGTGCGAGATCCAGTCGTCGATCAGCGCGCGCGCATTGGCGCGGGTGATGGCGGTATCGGCGGCGCGCAGGTGGCGCAGCCAGCCGAAGCCGAGCAGGGCGACCTCCCAGTCCTCCGACGGCGGCTCAAGGTCGAAGATCGAGCGGCCGTGGCAGGTCACGATCTTGCCGGCGAAGACGAAGCGGCCGGCATAGATTTCGGCAGCCCGCGTGGCGTCGGCGGTACGCAGGTCGTGCGGGGCGATGATCAGCCGGTCGGTGCGGCCGGGCCACAGCCGCGACAGCGCGACCGAGCCGCCGCTGACCCGCGCGATCGCGGTCCGCGCGAAGCGGCCCATGATCAGCGTCGAAATGCGTCTGCGTTGAGCGACCGACACGCCTTGCCTTGTCAGGGGAGGATGTTCAGATTCACCTTTTAATCTGAAAAGCGCGCGTCTGGCACCCTCTCAAGGCGGACGAATCAGCCCGGGCACTCTGAAATCCAATGCAGAATCAGAGGGATTTGACCAGCCTCGCAGCGTAGAAGCCGTCCAGCCCGCCAAGCCGCGGGTCCGGTCGCGGCAAATGGCAGGGCAAGGTACGCAGGTCGCCTTGCCGATCGACGATCTCGGCGAGGTCCGCCACCTCCTGCGCCTCGATCGGCTGCCGCCGCAGCCCGGAATCGGCCGCAAGCAGCGCGGTTATGGCCATCTCCCCCTCCTCCGGCTCGAGCGAGCAGGTGCAATAGACCAGCGTGCCGCCGGGCTTGAGCAGCGTCATCGCCTTCTGCAGCAGCCGTTTCTGCAAGGCGATCATCGGAGCGAGATCGGCCTCCTGTCGCAGCCAGGCGATATCGGGATGACGGCGGATGGTCCCGGTCGAGGTGCAGGGCGCGTCGACCAGCACGCCGTCGAAACGGCCGTTCCCGTCCTGCCAGTCGACGGCGTCGGCGACCACCATCTCCGCCGACAGCGAAAGCCGCGCGAGGTTGTCGCGCAGCCGTGCCATGCGGGCGGGCGAGCGGTCGATCGCCGTCACCATGGCGCCGGCTTGCGCAAGCTGCGCGGTCTTGCCGCCGGGGGCGGCGCAGAGATCGGCGATCGTCTTGCCGGCGACATCGCCGAACAGCCGCGCGGGGAGCGCGGCGGCGGCGTCCTGGATCCACCATTGGCCCTCGGCGAATCCGGGCAGGGTGGTGACGGCGCCCTGCAGCAGGGTGCGCACGGTCCCGGTCGGCAGTCTTTCGCCATGCAGGCGGCTCGCCCACTGCTCGGCATCGGATTTCACGGTGAGGTCGAGCGAGGGCTCCTGCGCGACCGCCATCGCCATTGCCTTGGCGGTGGCTTCGCCATAATGGGCGGTCCAGCGCGCCGAGAGCCAGGGCGGGATGTCCAGCGTTTCCGATTTCACCTCCTCGATGAGCCCTGCGCCTTCGCGGGCGCAGCGACGCAGCACGGCGTTGACGAGGCCGGCATATTTCGCGGCGCGCCGGTCCGACTGCACCAGCCGAACCGAAAGATCGACCGCGGCGTGATCCGGCACGTCCATCCAGAGGATCTGCGCGGCGCCGATCAGCAGCGCGCTCTGCGCTCGCGGGGCATCGGTCGGAATGCCGCGGTCGAGCAGGCGCGACAAGAGATGGCCGAGCGTCCCGAGTCGCCGCAGGCTGGTCGCCACCAGGCGCCGCATCAGCGCGCGGTCGCGATCGGCCAGCGTCTTCAGCACGGGATGGGCGCTGGGGCCGTCGAGCTGGTCGTCGAGCGTACGGTGCTTGTGCAGGACGCCGTCGAGGATGTCTGCCGCGATCCGCCGCGCGGCGAGGCCGGGCACTTCCGACGGGTGAGCGAATCGCTTCAGCGGCATGCTGGGGACGTTACTCGGAGGGGAGGCAGTTCCGCGAGAGTCCGCGCAGCCATCTGGGACATGGCGCTTGTGCCATGCGAATATGCCAAAGATAAGTAACCCCCTGGCGCTTTCGTCGCTCCGCACAATCTGTTGATGGGAGCGTTGACGATTTTCAGGATTTGGCGATGACCGACGATCCTTCACGGCAGGAAGTGGGCACTCCCAAGGCGCCGCGCAAGGCGCTCACACCGGCCGCCGAGCGGGCCTTGGCGGAGGCCGAGGCGCGGCGGCAGGCGGCCGCCGAGATCAAGGCCAAGCCGCCGAAGGAGTTCCAGGGCCCGAGCGGGCCTGAACCGACCCGTTATGGCGACTGGGAGAACAAGGGTATCGCTTCCGACTTCTAAAGCCCCTCTCCTCGACCGGCGAAGCCGCGCGGCTCAGCGGGTCACCACCACCGTGGTGCCGACCGACACCCGGCCGAAGAGATCGGTGATGTCGGCGTTCAGCATCCGGATGCAGCCATAGGAGACGAAGCCGCCGACCGAGTTCGGCATGTTGGTGCCGTGGATGGCGAATTCTCCGCCCGCCAGCGTCATCGCGGCGACGCCCATCGGGTTCTGCGGCGTGCCGCCGGGAATCACGTCGGGCATCTGCGGCTTGTCGTGTTTGACCTCGGCGGGCGGCGACCAGGCCGGATTGCGGTACTTGCCGTCGATCGTCGTGGTGCCGGCCCATTGCTTGCCGGCCTTGCCGACGCCGACCGGATAGCGCATCGCATGACCGTCATCGAGAATGAGATAGAGGTGGCGCTCGCCGGTCCTGACCACGATCGTCCCCGGCGAATATTCTGCGCCGTGGAGCGGCACCAATTCCGGCCGCGCTTCTGCCGCCGTGTTGCCCAGGATTGCCGCCCCGATGATGGCAACCATCGCCATCGCACCTCGCATCGCCATCGATTTCATCTCCGCTCTCGCCCCAAGCGCCCCTGCCAGGACCCGTCCATCCGGGCAAAGCCTGGATCTGCTTTGCACATTTTCAGCCGCGCGCGTTAACCGGATGGTTTCCACGCGAGGACCTGCGCGTCGTGGCGCGCCGGAGAAGAGGAAATGTCGGAAACAAAGTAAATGACCTGGAAACAACACCTGCCGGGAAACCGCCGTCAAAGCGCCGCATTGGCTGACATTCGCGTGAGGGTGCGGCGTTCGATGGAAGGGCTTCCGATGCGGCGGCACCCCCACCCCCGCCCTCCCCCGCTGCGCGGGAGAGGGAGCGCACATCCGTTGCCGTAGCAGCGAGGCACCCAACTCAGGCCGGCGCCTGCTTCTTGTTCTGGCGGTTCTTGACGAGATCGTCGACCACGGCGGGATCGGCCAGGGTCGAGGTGTCGCCGAGGCTGCCGGGCTCGTCCTCGGCGATCTTGCGCAGGATGCGGCGCATGATCTTGCCGGAGCGGGTCTTGGGCAGGCCCGGTGCGAACTGGATCTGGTCCGGCGAGGCGATCGGTCCGATCTCCTGGCGCACCCAGGCGACGAGCTCCTTGCGCAGGCCCTCGTCCGGCTCGATGCCGGCCATCAAGGTCACATAGGCGTAGATGCCCTGGCCCTTGATGTCGTGGGGATAGCCGACCACCGCGGCCTCCGACACCTTGGCATGCGCGACGAGGGCGCTCTCGACCTCGGCGGTGCCCATGCGATGGCCGGAGACATTGATGACGTCGTCGACGCGGCCGGTGATCCAGTAAAAGCCGTCGGCGTCGCGCCGGCAGCCGTCGCCGGTGAAGTATTTGCCCTTGTAGGTCGAGAAGTAGGTCTGCTCGAAGCGGGCATGGTCGCCATAGACGGTGCGCATCTGGCCGGGCCACGACCGCGTCAGGCAGAGATTGCCGGTGGTTTCGCCCTCCAGCGCCTTGCCCTCGGCATCGACGATTTCCGGCGCCACGCCGAAGAACGGCTGCGTCGCCGAGCCAGGCTTCAACCTGGTCGCGCCGGGCAGCGGTGTGATCAGGATGCCGCCGGTCTCGGTCTGCCACCAGGTGTCGACGATCGGGCAACGGTCGTCGCCGACGACGCGGTGATACCACTCCCAGGCTTCCGGATTGATCGGCTCGCCGACCGACCCGAGCAGCCGCAGCGAAGCGCGCGAGGTCTTCTTCACCGGCTCGTCACCCGACTGCATCAGCGCGCGGATCGCGGTCGGCGCCGTGTAGAAGGTGTTGACCTTGTGCTTGTCGATCACGTTCCAGAAACGGGAGTTGTCCGGGTAGTTCGGCACGCCCTCGAACATCAGCGTGGTCGCGCCGTTGGCGAGCGGGCCGTAGAGAATGTAGCTGTGGCCGGTGACCCAGCCGACGTCGGCGGTGCACCAGTAGATGTCGCCGTCATGATAGTCGAAGACGTATTGATGCGTCATCGACGCGAACACGAGATAGCCGCCCGTGGTGTGCAGCACGCCCTTGGGCTGGCCGGTCGAGCCCGACGTATAGAGGATGAACAGTGGATCCTCGGCGTGCATGTGCTCGAGCGGGCACTCGGTAGTCACCATCTGCGCCGCCTCATGGTACCAGAGGTCGCGCGACGGCTTCATGTCGACCTTGCCGCCGGTGCGCTTCACCACGACCACCCAGTCGACGCCTTCCGTCTTGGCCAGCGCCGCGTCGACATTGGCTTTCAGCGGCACCTTCTTGCCGCCGCGCAGGCCTTCGTCGGCGGTGATGACGATCTTGGATTTGCAGTCGTCGATACGCTGGGCGAGGCTGTCCGGCGAGAACCCGGCGAACACCACGGAATGGATGGCGCCGATCCGGGCGCAGGCCAGCATGGCGTAGGCGGCCTCCGGAATCATCGGCAGGTAGATGGTGACGCGGTCGCCCTTCTTGACGTTGCGGGTGCGCAGGATGTTGGCCATCCGGCAGACCTCGTCGTGCAACTCCCGGTAGGTGATGTGCCTGGACTGCGACGGATCGTCGCCCTCCCAGATGATCGCGGTCTGGTCGCCGCGCGTGTGGAGGTGGCGGTCGATGCAGTTGTGGGCGACGTTGAGCACCCCGTCCTCGAACCATTTGATCGAGACGTTGCCGGGCGCAAACGACCAGTTCTCGATCTTGTGAGGAAATTTCATCCAGTCGATGCGCTTGGCCTGCTCGGCCCAGAACCCGTTCGGATCCTTGATCGAACGACCGTACATTTCGCGGTATTTCGCCGCGTCGACCCAGGCCCGCTCGGTCCATTCGGCCGGCACGTCATAGATCTTCTCGGACATTTTCACCCTCCACCAAGCGGCCACGCCGGACATCGCGAGCCGTCTTTCGTCGTTGAAACAAGTATGCGTCCGCGCGCGGGGCGCCGACAAGCGCAAGCCATACAACCTTCGGCGAGTGCGCCCCATGCGCGGGATCAAATCCGGCCCCGCCGACCCGGGCGATTGGCGATTTGTCGGCTTCGGTCGAAGCGATCATCAACGTTAGCGGCCGAATGGCTGCCATTACCGGTATCCCTTAACCCTTTTCCGGACTTGGTGGGACTGGCCATCCGGAACAGAACCTCCTAAATGGCGAAACCGGGCCCAGCGGCGGCCTGGAACCAGCGTCCAGGACGCCGCATTAGGCGGAAATAGAGGAGCAGCGCGACCAAGGCCATGACGGATCAGCCAAATTTTGCGACCGCGAAGGCGCGTTCGGCGGGTCCCGAAGTCGCATTGGCCAAGGCGCTTGGGCAGTGGCCCAGACCGCGGCCCCCCAAGCCGAACAAGACCGGCAAGATTTCGGTCGAGGCGCTGGCCAAAGAGCTTGGGTTGAAGCTCGGCGTGCAGGAGCAGCTCACCATCCGCCGCATCAAGCGCGGCAAGGGCTATTCCTTCGTCCGTCCCAACGGCTCGCACATCCGCGACGCCCGCACCATCCGCCGCCTGCACGCGATGGCGGTGCCGCCGGCCTATATCGAGGTGCGCTACGCGGTCGACCCGAACTCGCATTTGCAGGCAGTCGGCCGCGATGCCGCGGGCCGGCTGCAATATCGCTATCACGCCGACTGGGAGAAGGTGCGCGAGCATCGCAAGGCGCATCGGCTGGCGACCCTGGTCGGCGCGCTGCCAAAAATCCGGCGCAACGTCTCGGCGCTGCTCGGCGGCGAGGAACCGACCCGCGAATTCGCGCTCGCCGCGGTGATCGAACTGATCGCGCGCACCGCGATCCGCCCGGGCAATGAATCCTATGCGCGGCTCAACGGCACCCGCGGTGCGACCACGCTGTTGAAATCCAACGTCACGCTGGAGGACGATTGCGTCGTCCTCACCTTCAAGGCCAAGGGCGGCAAAGCGGTGCGCAAGGAATGCGACGCGGCCAAGCTCGTGCGCGCGATCGGCATTCTGCGCACGCTGCCGGGCAAGCGGATGTTCCAGTACCGCGATGCGTCCGGCACCGTGCGCGCGGTCTCGACCACGCAGGTGAACGCGTTCCTGCGCGAGATCGCCGGCATCAAGATCTCTCTGAAGGATTTCCGCACGCTGATGGCTTCCGCCGTGGTGCTGGAATCGCTGTCGCGGATCTCGCCGGCGGCGAGCGCCCGCGGCCGCAAGAAGCAGGTGCTGGAGGCGGTGCGCGCCGCCGCCGACGAGCTCGCCAACACGCCCGCGATCTGCCGCAAGAGCTACGTCCATGACACCATCGTCACCGCCTTCGAGGACGGCATCCTCGAGCGCTTCGCCGCCACCATGAAGGGCTGCCGCTCGCAGACAAGGCGCGAGCAGTTGCTGGCCGAAGTCGTCGCGACCGCCGCGGTGTGAGGCGGCCGCCATCGTTCGAACGCGGCCGGCCGGCGTAGGCAGGGCAAAGACGCGACCGCGTCCGCCGTAGCTCGCAGAGCGAAGGCGGAAGCGTCGTGCCCACCATCGGTCCGACAGCCTCGCTCTGAATGGTGGGCACGCTTCTGCCTTTGCGTGGTGGACTTTGGTGCATGTGGCCGC
>NZ_JAFAVV010000606.1 GCF_019242285.1 Bradyrhizobium sp. | reverse complement strand
GCCTTGGCGTAGCGCTTGGTGAAGGCATCGGCGCCGGCATTGTCAGGGTCGGCCTGGGCCTTCATGTCGGCGGCCGCGTTGGCGATCTGATCGTCGGTATAGGGAACGCCGACGGTCCGCAGCGTACGCATGTGATCGGCGATGGTCTCCGGATCGACGTCCGTCGAGCCGAGAAAGGGATAACCCGGCATCACCGATTGCGGCACGATCGCGCGCGGATTGGTCAGATGGGTGACGTGCCAGTCGTCGGAATATTTGGCGCCGACGCGGGCGAGATCGGGCCCGGTCCGCTTCGACCCCCACTGGAACGGGTGATCGTACATGCTCTCGGCGGCGAGCGAGAAATGGCCGTAGCGCTCGACCTCGTCGCGCAGCGGACGGATCATCTGCGAATGGCAGAGATAGCAGCCTTCGCGGACATAGATGTTGCGGCCGGCGAGCTCGAGCGGCGTATAGGGCCGCACGCCGTCCACCACCTCGATCGTGCTCTTCAGGTAGAACAGCGGGGTGATCTCGACGAGGCCACCGATGGCGATCACCACCAGAATGCCTGCGATCAGGATGATCGAGTTCTTTTCGAAGACTTGATGCCTGGTCCAGAAAGACATGGCTGCGTTCCTCATTCCGCCGGCTGGAGGGCGACCGGCGCCTGGACTTCCGCCTCGCCGACGCGCACGGTCATCCAGAGATTGTAGGCCATGATCAGCGCGCCGATCAGGAACAGCGCTCCGCCGGCGGCGCGGATGATGTAGAAGGGATGCATCGCCTCGACCGTCTCGATGAAGGAATATTCGAGGAAGCCGAGCGAGGTGTAGGAGCGCCACATCAGCCCTTGCAGGATGCCCGACACCCACATCGCCGAGATGTAGAGCACGATGCCGAGCGTCGCGGTCCAGAAGTGCCAGTTGACCAGCTTGAGGCTGTAGAGGCCCTTCCGATTCCACAGCCAGGGGAACAGGCAGTAGAGCGCGCCGAAGGAGACGAAGCCGACCCAGCCGAGCGCGCCCGAATGCACGTGGCCGATGGTCCAGTCGGTGTAGTGGCTGAGCGAATTGACCACCTTGATCGACATCATCGGACCCTCGAAGGTCGACATGCCGTAGAACGCCACCGACACCACCATCATGCGCAGCACCGGGTCGGTGCGCAGCTTGTCCCAGGCGCCCGACAGCGTCATCAGGCCGTTGATCATGCCGCCCCAGGACGGCATCCACAGCATGATCGAGAAGGTCATGCCCAGGGTCTGCGCCCAATCCGGCAGCGCGGTGTAGTGCAGGTGATGCGGGCCGGCCCAGATGTAGAGGAAGATCAATGCCCAGAAATGGATGATCGACAGCCGGTAGGAATAGACCGGCCGCTCCGCGCGCTTCGGGATGAAGTAGTACATGATGGCGAGGAAGCCGGCGGTCAGGAAGAAGCCGACCGCGTTGTGGCCGTACCACCACTGGAACATCGCGTCCTGCACGCCGCCCCAGGCGATGTAGGACTTCGAGCCCACGAAGGACACCGGCAGCGCCGGGTTGTTGCCGAGGTGAAGCACGGCGATGGTGACGATGAAGGCGAGATAGAACCAGTTGGCGACGAAGATGTGCGGTTCCTTGCGCTTGATCACCGTCACCAGGAACACCAGCAGATAGGTCACCCAGACGATGGTGAGCCAGAGGTCGGAGTACCATTCGGGCTCGGCATATTCCTTGGACTGCGTGGCGCCGAGCAGATAGCCGGTGCCGGCAATCAGGATGAAGAAGTTGTAGCCGACCACGACGAACCACGGCGCAAGGTCGCCTGCCAGCCGCGCCCGGCAGGTCTTCTGCACGACGTAGAAGGAGGATGCGATCAGCACATTGCCGCCGAAGGCGAAGATCACCGCCGAGGTGTGCAGCGGCCGCAGCCGGCCGAAGCTGGTCCATGGCAGGTCGAAATTCAGCGCGGGCCACGCAAGCTGGCTGGCGATGATGAGGCCGACGAGGAAGCCGGCGATTCCCCAGAACATCGCCATGACGGAGGCGAATTTGATCGGCCCCATGTTGTAGTTCGGCCGGCCGTTGATCTCCTGCGGCGGCAGGGCGGCCGGGCGCTCGAAATAGCGGTTGAGAATGACGAACACCGAGGTGACGCTCGCGGCCGCAGCCAGCGAGGCGTGAAAGGCGAACGGCGCGTCAACCGCCTCCGCCGCACCGATCACGCAGAGGAACGCGGTCGCGGCGAAGATCATCGACAAGCCGCTTTCACCGATGGTCATGGATTTCGAGATGAGAGGCTGGCTCATGCGGATTCTCGCTGAGAGGATACGTGTGCCAACAACCACACCCGCCCTCACCGCGAATTGATCAGGATCAAGGCCCGCCGACTTTTCGCCGTAGGAGTGGCTAAGCGTCCACGCGCACAGAAGCGCGCCACGCAAAGACAGAAGCGTGCCCACCGTCCAAAGCCGTGCTGTCGAGACAATGGTGGGCACGGCGCCTCGCGCCTTAGCCCCACCCTACGATCTCATGAGGCCGCGCTAGTCGGCCGTCACCGCCAGCGCCTTCAAAATGTCCTCGCGGGCGATGATGCCGGCCAGGCGGTGCCCGCCATCGAGCACCGGAATGCTGCGGATGCGATGCTCGACCATGAGCTGGAGCACCCGCGTCAATCTGGTGTCGGAGCGCACATAGATGAACTCCGCCGTCATCACGTCCCCGATCGTCCGGTTCATCAGGTCGGCATAGCGAGGAACCATCTGGGTCGGAGTGAAGGCGAAGCATTTCAGCATGTCGAACTTGGTGACGATGCCGACCACCTGCCCGTCCTCCTCGACGGGATAGGTGTTGTAGTCGTCGCGATCGATCATCTCGCCGAGCTGGCGTATCGTGAGGTCGCGCGCCACGGTCTGCACGTCGCGCGTCATGTAGTCGCCGGCAATGGCCTCGAGAAATCTGTACACCGCGCGCCTCCTTGTCCTCGTTCAATCGCTCGTCTGCAGGGGCTCTAATGCGACAGCAGCACGCAACGGGCGGACTGATTGATGAGATGCTGGGTCACGCCGCCAAGGATCAGCTCCCGGAACCGCGAATGGCCGTAGGCGCCGGCCACGATCAGGCTGGCCCCGGCCTCGCCCGCAATGTCGTCGAGCCGAGCCGCGACATCGCCGCTATCGCCGGCCGAGACCCGTTCATGAGCGGAAATGCCATGGCGCGACAGCCAGGCGACGACATCCTGCACGCTGGAGGTGGCGGCCGCGCCAAGCTTGCCCGCCTCTGCGATTTCGGCGACGGTGACCTGCCTGGCCTTGCGCAGCAGAGGCAGCGCGTCGGCCACCGCCCGCCTGGCCTCGGGCGTATCCTTCCAGGCCACCAGCACGCTGCGCAGGTCGAGCCAGTCGACCCGATCGGGCACCACCAGGAGCGGGCGACCGGTCTGCATCACCAGATCCTTCGGGCTTGCGAGCGCGAAGGCGTCGGAGAATGCCGGACTGCGGCCGCCGTCGACGATGATGTCGGCCGCGCGGGCGGCCTGCAGGACGAAACGCGTGGGGAAGTCGACCGCGCTGCGCCATTCCAGGGACTTCGAGCGGTGCTTGCAGGCCTCGCGGAACTGCGTTTCCAGCTCGTCCAGGCGTTCGGCAAGCGCGCTCGTCTCTTCGTCGATCAAAAGCTGCGCCTGTTCGCCGGTGGTGAAATAGACCGGCGGAGCAAACTGCGCCGCGGCAATTCCGATCATCGTTGCGCCGAACTGCTCGGCAAGCTGGCCGGCGACTTCGAGGCGCGTCTCATTCGGCTGATTCAGCGCCAGGCTCACCATCACCGTTGCAAACGTCATCGATACCCTCCGCCTCGATTTTCGCTCTCGCTTCTAGGCCCAGATCGCCGGACCGGGATGAGATAGATCAAGGACACCGCCCGCCGATGCGGCGGCTTTCGCGAAAGTCTCACCGGAGCGACAAAAACCAAGTTCCAGTGCGGCAAACCTCGTGTAGAATCAATCCGCTGCGGCGTGCGCAAGCATGACTTCGGAAATTGGGCCCAAGGCGTGACGAGCATCGTTCAACCCTCTCCTGACGCCTCCGGCGGACACGAGCATTACAGGCTCCGAATCGAGGGCCTGGGCGTCGGCACCTGGGATCTCGATCTGGCGACGCGAGAGCTCGAATGGTCCGACGCCGCGCGGACGTTGTTCGGTCTCCCGCCCGGCCAGCGCGTGCCCTACGACGCGTTCCTCGCGCCACTCGAACCGAAGGATCGCGAGCGCTTCAGCCAGGCCCTGAAGCGTGCGATCGACGGCTGCTGCGGGTTCGACCTGTCGTTCAAGGTCGCCGCCGGCAACGGCCGTGGACAATGGGTTCGCGCGCGCGCCGGCGTCATCCGCGACGAGGCGGGCGAGCCCCGGCATCTCAGCGGAATCCTGCTCGACATCGGCGAGGAGAAGCAGCTCGAGGAGACGCTGCTCACGCGCGAGAGCCACCTTCGCTCGATCCTCGATACGGTGCCGGACGCCATGATCGTGATCGACGGCTGCGGCGCCATCCAGTTCTTCAGCACCGCGGCCGAACGCATGTTCGGCTATTCCGAACATGAGGCGATCGGCAGGAACGTCAGCGAGCTGATGCCCGAGCCGGACCGTTCGCGCCATGACGGCTACATCGCGCGGTATCGATCCACCAGCGAACGGCACATCATCGGCATCGGCCGGATCGTCACCGGCCGGCGGCGCGACGGCACCACCTTTCCCATGCATCTGTCCATCGGCGAGATGCAGTCGGGCGGCGAGGCCTATTTCACCGGCTTCGTGCGCGACCTGACCGAGCATCAGCAGACCCAGGCCCGGCTGCAGGAGCTGCAATCGGAGCTGGTGCACGTCTCGCGGCTCAGCGCGATGGGCGAGATGGCGTCCGCGCTCGCCCACGAGCTCAACCAGCCGCTGGCCGCCATCAGCAACTACATGAAGGGATCGCGCCGCCTGCTCGCCGGCAGCACGGACCCCAACGCCGCCAGGATCGAGACCGCCATGGACCGCGCGGCCGAACAGGCGCTGCGCGCCGGCCAGATCATCCGCCGGCTGCGTGACTTCGTATCGCGCGGCGAATCCGAAAAGCGCGTCGAAAGCCTCTCGAAGCTGATCGAGGAGGCCGGCGCGCTCGGGCTTGCCGGCGCCCGCGAGCAGAACGTGCAGCTACGCTTCCGTCTCGACCCGCAAGCCGACCTGGTGCTGGCCGATCGCGTGCAGATCCAGCAGGTGCTCGTCAACCTGTTCCGCAACGCGCTCGAGGCGATGGCGCCCTCGCCGCGGCGAGAACTGGGCGTAACCAATAGCAGGGCTGCCGACGACATGATCGAGGTCGCGGTGTCCGATACGGGCACCGGCTTCCCCGACGACGTCAAGGCCAATCTGTTCCAGACCTTCTTCACCACCAAGGAGACCGGCATGGGAGTCGGTCTCTCCATCAGCCGGTCGATCATCGAGGCGCATGGCGGCCGGATGTGGGCCGAGAACAACGACGCCGGCGGCGCGACCTTCCGCTTCACGCTGCCTGCCGCACCGAACGAGAGCTGACGATGCCGAGCAAGGGAAAGGTCCAAGGAAAAGTCTATGTCATCGACGACGACGAGGCGATGCGGGAATCGCTCGACTTCCTGCTCGGCTCGGCCGGCTTCGAGGTTGCGCTGTTCGACGGCGCGGTGAAGTTTCTCGAGACCCTGCCCGGCCTCGCATTCGGATGCGTCGTTTCCGACGTCCGGATGCCCACGATCGACGGCATCGAATTGTTGAAGCGCATGAAGACCCTGCACAGCCCGTTTCCGGTGCTGATCATGACAGGGCATGGCGACGTTCCACTGGCGGTCGAAGCGATGAAGCTCGGCGCGGTCGACTTTTTGGAAAAGCCGTTCGACGATGAGCGGCTCGTCGGCATGATCGAAGCGGCGATTCGGCAGGCGGAGCCGGCGGCGAAGAGCGAGGCGGCGACCCAGGAGATCGCGGCGCGCATCGCCACGCTCAGCCCGCGCGAGCGGCAGGTCATGGAGGGCCTGATCGCAGGATTGTCCAACAAGCTGATCGCCCGCGACTACGAGATCAGCCCCCGTACCATCGAGGTCTACCGCGCCAATGTGATGACCAAGATGCAGGCCGGCAGCCTGTCGGAGCTGGTGCGGCTGGCGATGCGCGCCGGGCTGCTCGGGGATTGAGCCATGTCAAGGTCCGCCGGGGGCGGCAGGCTAGGCTTGTCAAAATCGGCCATGACCTGCGCGGCCCCCGATGTCCTCGCCTGCCCAAGCAACGGTCTACGTGGTTGACGACGACGTCGGCGTACTGGGGTCGTTGCGCTTCCTGTTGGAGACGGACGGTTTGGCGGTGCGCACGTTCCGGAATGCCGCCGCCGTCCTGAAAGCGGCTTCCCAGGCCGAGGCCGATTGCTTCGTGATCGACTACAAGCTGCCCGACATCAACGGCCTCGATCTGGTGGGCCGGCTCCGCGGTAACCACATCACGGCCCCCGTGATTCTCATCACCGGCTATCCCGACGCAGGGATATCGGACCGGGCCGCGGCCGCCGGCATCGATCACGTGCTGCAGAAGCCCCTGCTCGGCGACAACCTGATCAAGCGCGTCCGCGCCTCCACCGAGCAGCCGGCGCAGCCGAACAGGTGACCTGAGCGCGTAGCCCGGATGAGCGCAGCGACATCCGGGTCTCCTCCCCGCATATCGCTTCGCTCATGCGGGCTACCGGCTGCGTCATGAGATCGGTAGGGTGGGCTAAGCGGCCACGGACACCGAAGGGTGCCACACAAAGGCAGAAGCGTGCCCACCATTCAAGGCGAGGCTGTCGAGACAATGGTGGGCACGGCGCTCGCGCGCCTTGGCCCACCCTACACCCCCATTTCGCACCTACGGGATTCTACGTAAGGGCTCCTCCCTAAGATATCGCTCTCAATTTCCAGGCCCGTCGCGCCCATTTACCAATTGGCCATCCGCTCACAGGAGATGGCCCGATGCTCACCCCCTCGCTCAGCACCCCCATCGTCGGCACCAAGGCTGGCCCGGCCACGAGCCCCGTCGTCGACCAGTTCGGCGCGATGGCAGGGTTGATCGCCAGCGAATTCAGCTACCGCAAGGACGAGGAAATCTACGGCGAGCAGGAGCCGGCCGAATACGTCTACCAGGTCATTTCCGGCGCCGTCCGCAGCTACAAGCTGCTCTCCGACGGCCGTCGTCAGATCGGCGCGTTCCACCTGCCCGGCGACGTCTTCGGGCTCGAATCGGGGACCACGCACCGGCTGGCGGCGGAAGCCATCATCGACACCACCGTGCGGCTGGTGAAGCGCCGCACGCTGGAGCAGGCCGCAAGCGTCGACGTCCAGGTCGCCCGCAAGCTCTGGGCCATGACCGCGGGCGAGCTGCGCCATGCCGAGGACCACATGCTGCTGCTCGGACGCAAGACCGCGATAGAGCGGGTCGCGACCTTCCTCCTGGAAATGGACCGCCGGCTGACGGTCGCCGGCATGATGGCGCTGCCGATGTGCCGCCGCGACATCGGCGACTATCTCGGCCTGACGCTCGAAACCGTCTCCCGCGCGCTGTCGCAGCTTCACAGCCAGGGCGTTCTCGGCTTCTCCGGCGCCCGCCAGATCGTGCTCCGCAACCGCCAGCGGCTGCACAACATGGATGCGTGATCGGTTTCGGCTCCGCGCTCGCGATCAGGCCGGCCCGGCAATCACCGTACTTCCTGTGCACGGCGGTATGCTGCACGCGTACGCCGACATCTCGCCTGAGATGCTTACGAGCGCACGCACGGAGTTGTATGGATGCTGATCGGCAGCGGGCGCGCGTAGGAGCTGGTGCGAGTGTCGGCTTTTGTGAAGGGTTTCGGACGACGGCCCTGAGAGGACCGTGCCGCTTGCGCTGCGGCCGCCGTCCGAAACCCTTCACAAAAGCTGCCACATCGCCGACATGCGCTTTTGTCGCAATCAACCTGTCATTGCCGCCCTCTCATTTGGTGTGTAGGCTTTGTGCGTGACGAGGACGACTGGCGTGAAGCGATTGTTTTTCACACTCGGAATCTACGTTTTGCTTTTCCCTGCTGTGGCTATTCTGACGGCCATGATCAGGGGGTTGATATTGGCCCCACCAGGAGCGACGTGGGATGCAGGGGGTGGGCTGGCCCTGGTCGTCATGGTTGGCTACATGACGCTTGCACTACCCGCGCTCGCCACAGCAATAGTTCATTTTTCACTCGATCGCCTCGGTACTGGCTTCACGCCGCTACTGGCGGCGATAACAGCTGTGATTGCTTCGGAAACCGCCTTTCACACACTTGAGCGAGGCTCACTTGCAGGAGTCGCTAATCTCGATTTCTTTGCGGCGATAGCAGGCATGACGTGCTGCCTGGTTGTTGATCGATTGAAAGTCGGGGACAGGGCATGGTCCGTCCCGAATGCGCCAGCCGCGAAGGAGTGACAAACCACCGCTCGGTTTCAATCCACCTCCGCTATGGCCCCAAAGCGGTAACGCATCATCCGGTGCTGCGATGGCTCGTTCACTTCTGGGGGATGAGAGGTCGATCTAGACGATCTTCGAAACCATGACTTTGCATCCGCGTCAGAATTTCCCGAGCAATATCGGCCTTGAGGCGTTGTCTCAGAGTGTCGAGCCGAATGCCTTTCTCCTCCAGGGATTTCGTCATTTGTACCGGCGCGACACCCAATCGCGAGCACATGTCACCGAAGGCTTTATCGACTGAAGCGTTCGTCAGCAAACCAGACCCCTCGGCCTCCCTCATCCTGGCCATGTCTATGACCAACTGACGGATCACGTCCTCCCTGCTGGCCTGCCTTTGCGACGTCAGGAAATCGAGCCTGGTGCGCTGCTCGACGTCGTCCTCCGTGATGAATTCGCCGTAGGTCGTGGCGGCAACTATAGTCTGGCCGGGTGCAGGTAGGGCTTGGCCGCGTGCAGGTGAGACCACCAGCTCAACCAGACATACAGCAGCAAGAAGCCAGCTAGGCATTGAAGATCTCCTCAACTAGACGCTAAACCGTCAAAGAGCACTTCCGGTCGCGGTCATCTGCCTGTCAGAGAATTGAGACAATAAGACAGCAGCGTCGGCCTCATTCGGCCGGGCCCGTGTGATCTTCGAAGTGATGCTACTCGGAAGATGGAGGCGACCATGAACCGTCGTTCACGACGGAGAGTATGCGCTGGAGCGAGGCTGCTTGGTGCAGCGGCCCTGGCGTTCCTCCCAATATCGATGGTCTGCGCGCAAACCGCCTCGGCGCCGGCCGGCGCCAAACCCTTCCTGACCCTCGATGGAAAGCAGCCCTTGATCATCGGGCATCGCGGCGTGCCGGGACTCGTGCCTGAAGAGACCGAGGCATCGTATGAGCTGGCCGCGGCCCTCGGGTCCGATTCCCTCGAAGAGGACCTGCACCTGACCAAGGATTGCATTCTGGTGGCACGTCATAACCCTTGGCTGAGCGACAATACCAACGTTGCCGAGGTGGCGAAGACCAATGCGGCGGTTGCGGCCCGCAAGCGCACGGTGCCCGGCGTCCTCGTCAAGGTGAAATGGCCGCAATCCGCGACCAGCGGGCCGGCCGAATACCCCACCGATCTCACCGATCCGGCCGACCCCCGATCGGTGCTGAAATCGCTGATCGTCGACGGTGAAGACCATAGCAATGATTGGTCGATCACCGATTTCACCATGGCCGAGCTGAAGGACTGGATCGCCGGCACCACCTATGATGCGGCCAACGAAAGGCCGAAGGTCTTCAACGGCAAATTCCCGATCCTCAGTTTCCAGGACATCATCGACATCGCCAAGGCGAAGAGCAGGGAGACGGGGCGCACCATCTCCGTCTATCCGGAAACCAAGAATCCAACCTGGAACAATGCCCAGGCCATCGCCAATGGCTGCGGTGCACCCGGCGGCCACCCGCTCGAGGATGCCCTGATCAAGATCATCAAGGACAACGGTCTCAACGCGATGGACGCGCCCATCATTGTTCAGAGCTTCGAGCCCGGCAGCCTGAAATACATGCGCAGCCATGGTTTGGAAACGCGGCAGGTCCAGCTCATCGATGGCAACGGTATCGACTTCAAGGCCGGCAAGGTCCTCCTCAACAACATCACCAATTCTCGTCCGTTCGACTGGACGGTTTCGGGTGACCCGCGCTTGTACGATGCGATGCTGACCTCTGAGGGCCTTGCGGAGATCAAGACCTATGCCGACGGCATCGGTCCGTGGAAGGCCTACATCGTTTCGTACAGGATTTCGCCCTGGAAGGACAGCAACGCCGATGGCACGCCCTACAAGGGATCGACGCCGCAGTCATCGACGCAGGAGCCAACCAGCGTCATCGCCGACGCGCATAAGCTTGGCCTGTTCGTGCATGTCTTCACGTTCCGAAATGAGAAGAAATATCTGGCTGCCGACTATCACGGCGATCCAAAGCTGGAATATCTGAAGTTCTTCCGTCTCGGCGTCGATGGTGTCTTCACCGATTTCACGCACACTGGCGTTGGCGCCCGCGCCGCCTATCTGCGTGAACTTGGCTGGTGACGCCGGCAACAGCGAATGCGTGTGAGCGAGCGTCAGCACGCCCCGAAAACGGCAATGGGCTCGAGAATCGCCTCAGCAGCGGTCCCGCGTATCCGGCATCAGCAGCGCGATGACGGCAAAGCCCAGCATCGCGATGCCCGAGAGGCCGAGAAACGCGAGACTGCTGCCGAACTTGTCGCTGACATAGCCGGCCAGCACGGTCGAGAGCGAGGCGCCGATCCCGGTCGCGGTGCCGACGATCCCCTGCGCCAGGTTGAAGTGACCGGTGCCGAAGGCGACGTCGGCGACGATCAGCGGGATCATCACCGCGAAGACCGAGGCGGTGATGCCGTCGAACAGCTGGACGGCGACCAGGAGATAGGGATCGTGCACGGTCGAGAACAATAATCCGCGGATGGCCAGCGCGCCGAAACCGAGCAGCAGCAGCGGCCGCCGGCCCCAGACTTGCGCCTTCGCGCCGACCGAGGGCGACAGCAGCGCGACGATCGCCTGCGGCACGACGATGCAGAAGGCGATCAGGACCGGCGCCCACTGGCTCGACCGCGTCGTCACCACGCCTGCCATCAGCGGCAGCATCGCGGCATTGGCGAGCTGCAGCAGCAATACGCTGGCGGCGAAGATCAGAAGCGCGCGCTGGCAGACCAGATGCAGCACGTTGGTGTCGGGCTTTTCCGCCGTTTCGGGCGGCACCGCGCCGTGCGCCCGCGCCACGTCGACCTCGCGCTCGCGGATGCTGGCGAGCGCGAGCAGGGTCGGGATCGCCAGACAGCAGGTCACCAGGAACACCGAGCGGCTGGAAATGAGGTAGCCGCAGGTGCCCATGACCGCCGCGGCGACGCCGTTGCCGAGCGAGGCAAAGCGCGCGTTGCGTCCGAGCCGCTCGCCGATCGCGACCCGCCCGACCAGGCCGAGGCTGATCGCGGCGATCGCAGGTCCCAGCACGCAGCTCGCGGCCGCATGCAGCGTCGCCGCCGTCAGCACCACCGGGAGGATCGGCCAGGACGCATAGGCGAGCGCCGCGCAGCCGATGGTGATGATGGCGAAGCCTGCGACCAGCCGCTCCGAGCGCGCCGCATCGACGATGGCGCCGCCCGGCATCTGTCCGATCAGCCCGACCACGCCGCCGATCGAGAGCACCAGGCCGATCTGCGCCTGGGTCCATTTTTCCGTGGTCAGATAGACCGCGATGAACGGACCGAAGCCGGTCTGGACGTCGGCGAGGAAGAAGATGAACCAGTCGAGCCCGCGCAGGCTCTGCCGCGACGGCTGCGGGTCGCGGCCAGGCTTCGGCTCGGGCGGCACATCGTGGCGGCCGCGCTTGTCTGCACCGCAGCCACCATCGATTCGGTCAAGCGAACGGGATGGGAGCGCCACCACAGGGAACCTCCGCTTGTTCAGTGATCGTCCAATGGCTGTAGACTTCCGGCTGCCCCCAACACCACGATCGGCGTGTCTTCCTTGTACTCCGGCGCCGCCGCCACCTGCGCCTTGGTCAGTTCGAGCGTGATGCTGTCGCCCTTCTCCGCGACGCGGCCGAAATGCAGCGCGTTCCAGTCGACCACGATCTTGCGGCTGCCGACGCCGAGGAATCCGCCGAAGTCGATCACGGCCGCCCGCACCGTGCCGGTGCGGTCGACGATCACGTCGACGATATGCCCCATGTCCTCGTTGGTCGGGCTGCGCACGTCGCGGCCGAGCACGCCATGGGCCTCCCGCGGGCCGATGATGGTGACCGACGGCGGCGGCGCCTCCTCGTTCGGGCGCGCCGCCGGGCTCGGCGTCGGCTGGGGCTCGTTGTCCGCGCGCGCGGCATCGCCGGTCGCCGCGACCAGAGCAACTACGACGGAAATCAACCAGCGCGCACTGCGCATATGCCCTCCTCCGCTTCGTTCCGCGCCGCTAGCGCGCCAGCACGATCGACACCTGGATCTGCCCGCGCCGGCGCAAGACCTCCAGCGAGACCTCGTCGCCGTGGCGGCGGACGCGAAGGTCGACGGTGGAGGAGCCGAGCCGCAGATCCCGCAGGATCACCTCGTCGAGAAAGGCGGGCAGCAGCGGATTGCGCAGGCGGATGTCGCCGCGCTCCGCGTCGAATTCGAGCCCGAGCGAGGCCTCGAGCAAGGTGAAGGGCGTGGCGCTCGCCCAGGCCTGCGGCGCGCAGGCCACCGGATACAAGGTCGGACCGCGATGCTTCTCGCGCCGGAAGCCGCAGAACAGCTCCGGCAGCCGGCGCAGGTCCATGTACGTCGCGGCCTCGAACAGGCCCTTGAAGACGTGCTCGACCGAATGCTTCAGGCCATAGCGCGCGAGGCCGAGCGCCGCCAGAGCGTTGTCATGCGGCCAGATCGAGCCATTGTGGTAGGACATCGGATTGTAGCGAGACTCTCCCAGCGCGATGGTGCGGATGCCCCAGCCGGTGAAGAAGTGCGGCCGCATCAGGTCGACGGCGACCCGGCGCGCACGGTCCTCGCGGATCATGCCGCTGAACAGGAGG
Organism: Bradyrhizobium sp.; assembly: GCF_019242285.1. Classification (GTDB taxonomy): domain Bacteria; phylum Pseudomonadota; class Alphaproteobacteria; order Rhizobiales; family Xanthobacteraceae; genus Bradyrhizobium. The sequence continues at coordinate 11,030 of NZ_JAFAVV010000606.1, read as the reverse complement.
TGGCCGACATTCGACGAGCGCACCCTGCAGGGCGCCTTGTCGCCGTCGAGCGCCAGCGCATAGGTGCCGAGCTCCTCGCACCAGAACGCCGCCTCGAACTGCTCGGCCAGCCGGTGGGCCTCGGCGTCGAGCCTCTCGGCGACCTCGCGGCGGCCGAGCCGCCGCGCAGAGCGCGCCGCCAGCCGCTTGGCGGCGAACACGTAGCCCTGCACCTCGGCGAGTGCGATATTGCCCTCGGCGAGCCTGCCGTCGGCATGGAAGATCGCGTCGTAGGAATCCTTCCAGCCCTGGTTGCGCAGCCCCTCTTCCGTTGCCCGCTGATACTCGACGAAACCGTCGCGGTCCGGATCGGCGGCGCCGTCGATCCAGCGCAAGCTTGCCTCGATCGCGGGCCACAGCTCCTTCAGCGTCTCCTCGTCGCCGGTGCGCTCGACATAGAGACCGGCGAGCAGCACGAACAAGGGCGTGGCGTCGACGCTGCCGTAATATTGCGCGAACGGCACCTCGCGCAGCGCCGCCATCTCGCCGCCGCGCATCTCGTGCAGGATCTTGCCGGGCTCGGCATCCGACAGCGGATCGTTCGACGTCGCCTGGTAGCGGGCGAGCCGCCGCAGCACGCCGCGCGCCACCCGCGGGTCGAGCCACAGCATCTGCAACGCGGTGATGAGGCCGTCGCGGCCGAATGTCGTCGAATACCAGGGGATGCCGGCATAGGGATATCGGCCCTCGGGCGTATCCGTCATCAGCATGTTGAGGTCGGCCATCGACTGGCACAGCACCTCGTTGAAGATGTCGTTCGAGGTCTCGATGCTGGTGGTGCTCATCGTCGAGCGCCGCATCTCGCGCCGATGCGCGAGCAGCCCTGGGAAGAACCGCTCCGGCTTGGCCCCTGCGGGCCGGTTGCAGGAGACCGCCACGAACAGCGACTTGACCATGTGCGGCTCGAGATCGAGGCGCCAGGTCGCGGCGTTGACGGCAAGCCGCGTCGGGCGCGGATCGAAATGCAGCGCGGTTGCGCGCGCCCTGTCGTCGAGTCCGCGATATTCCAGCAGCACGTCGGCCGGCCCGATGAGCTTGGCCGAGCCGACGCCGCGGCGCGGGCGCTGCTCGCCGCGCACCTCGAACAGATCGGCGAAATCATTGTCGAACAGCAGCGTCAGGTCGAAGCTCGCGCGCCGGTCCCCATGGTTCTGCACGCCGATGCGCTGATAGGCCGTGCCGCGCCAGAGAAAGATCGTGCGCACGATGTGCAGCATGTCCTTCTGCAGGACGATGCGGCCCTGGTCGTAGATGTCGGGGTTGGTGAGGTCGATGGTGAGCGCGGAATTGTCGTCGCGCAGGTTGGAGCCGAGCAGCAGCGGCTGGACCTCATCCAGCACCAGCTCTAGTCTCGCAAGATAGCGGGTGTCGGCGTGGAACAGCCCGTCGGGCCCGCCCGCCGACGCGCCGACGTCGCCGTGACTGTCCAGCACGATGAAGGTGTCGTCATGCTTGAGCGAGCGCCGCGGCCTCGCTCCGGGCCCCGTCATCGGGATATAGAACGCCCGCTCGGCCACCAGTTCGATGGTCTCTGACGCGGCGGCGACCTGGGTTACGACTTCGGCTGACATGTTAACCTCAAGCGGTTCGCCGCGCAGTAGCAGCGCGTCCATGGCAACGCAATCGAACTCGGACAGACGGAACCAACGCTCAAGACCGGGCGAGCTTAAACGCCGCAGTTACGCCGCAAATTTGGCAAGCCGGCTCATTTCCTGGGTCACGAGCTCGCGATACGGGCCCTCGCCCTGCATCAGGCGGTCCGGCGGACCGTCCTCGATGATCCTGCCGGCCTTCAGCACCACGACACGATCGAAGTTGCGCAGCGTCGCCAGCCGATGGGCGATGGCGATCACGGTGCGGCCGCGCATCAGGCGGCCGAGCGCCTCGCGGATCGCCTCCTCCGATTCGCTGTCGAGCGCGGCGGTCGCCTCGTCGAGCAGCAGGATGGGCGCGTCCTTGAGGAAGGCGCGCGCGATCGCGATGCGCTGCCGCTGTCCACCGGACAGCTTGACGCCGCGATCACCGACCATGGTGTCGAGCCCCTCCGGCAACGTCTCCACGAAATCGCAGCGCGCCGCGATCGCCGCGCGCAGCACCTCGTCGTCGGTGGCGTTCGGCCGGCCATAGCGGATGTTCTCGCGGATGGTCCGGTGGAAGAGGGAAATGTCCTGCGGCACCACCGAGATCGACTCGCGCAGGCTCTGCTGGGTGACGCGCGAGATGTCCTGGCCGTCGATCGTGACGTTGCCCTGGTCCACGTCGTAGAAGCGCTGCAGCAGCACGAACAGGCTGGACTTGCCGCCGCCGGACTGGCCGACGAGCCCCACCCGCTGTCCCGGCTGCAGCCTGAGACTAAAACGGTCGAATATCTTCAGTCCGCCGGGATACCGGAACGATATGTTGTTGAAGGCGATCGCGGCGCCAGTCTTCATCAGCGGCTCGGCTTCCGGATGATCGCGCAGTTCATGCGGCAGCAAGAGCGTGGCGATCGCCTCGGTGAGGCGCGCGACGTGCTGGGTGACGTCCACCAGCGCGACCGCGAGATCGCGCGTGGCGCTCAGGATCGATATCCCGAGCGTGCAGACCAGCACGACGTCGCCGGTCGAGGCGCCGCCCTGCTCCCAGAGCCGGATCGCCCAGGCGAGCAGCGCGATGATCAGCACCACCGTGACCGCCGCATGGATCAGCCTGAGCTTTTCGAGATAGCGCAGGCTGCGGCCGCGCGCCGTCGTCTCTCGCTGCACGGTGGCGTCGAAACGGTCGTGCTCGTGGCTGAGGCCGCAGAACGCCCGCACCAGCGGCATGTTGTTGATGACGTCGATCATCTCGCCGTCCACGGCGGCGGCCTTGTCGGCGAAATCGTCATGCAGCGGCTTGCCGGCGGCGGCGAGGCGGAACATCGCGACGACCATGGTACCGGCGATCACGATCAATCCAGCCGCCATCGGCAGGCTCACGGTCCCGATCAGCGCGATGGCGGAGACGGTCGCGGCGCACGGCGGCAGCACGTTCCAGACGAACATGTTCTCGACGGTGAAGATCGCGTTGGAGGTCGCCGTGATGCGGCTCGTCAGCATCCCCGGCAGGCGGTCGGAGAAATAGCTCGGCGCATGGCCGGTAAGATGACGGAAGATGTCGCGCCGAAGATCGCCCGTCACCCCTACGAAGGTAAAGCTCGCCGTCCAGCTCGCGATCCGCCACAGGAAGTTGTCGGCGGCGATGAACGACATGAGGAAAACGAATGCCAGCCATACGTGGCCCGCGTGAGCGGGTCCGGAGGACAGGCTGTCGACCAGCGACTTCACGCCGTACTGGGTGCCTACCGAACAAGCAACTGCCGCAAGAACCGCCCCGAGTATGATGAGATGCGAGACAGGTCGCTGGCGCAGGTAGCGCATTACGAATGGAAACGGCCGATGCGCATACCCTGATAACTGATCCATATTGCGGAAACCCCCGTCGGAGAATGACAAGCTGTTACGACCGGCATTGTGCTTTTGAACAATCGACGCTTCGGCCCGGTTCCCGGCGCATCGCAATTTCATCGCCTCGATTTCGTCAGCATCCTTCATCAACCAGCGACACGCCTCTCGACGCGACGGCGAGATGCGGACGACGTTGAGGATTTCGAACAAGTAACCTTGTTTGGAAGGAACTTCGCAAATGCGAGAACGTTCCCAGTTTGGCGTGCCGGTGCCGACTTAAGCAGGGGGCTTGTTCTTTCCATGATCGTAAAGAGGAGATGATGAGATGCGCATCGCGCAGGTAGCTCCATTGACGGAGGCTGTCCCACCCAAGCTGTATGGCGGCACCGAGCGGGTGGTGCATTGGCTGACGGAGGAGTTGGTGGCGCTCGGGCACGACGTCACGCTGTTTGCGAGCGGCGACTCGCAGACGTCGGGCAAGCTCGATGCGACCTGGCCGAAGGCGCTGCGCCTCGACGGTTCGGTGCGCGATCCCAACGCCCTGCACATGGTGATGCTGGAGCGCGTGCGTCAGAAATGTGACGACGAGCAGTTCGATTTCCTGCACTTCCATCTCGACTACTATCCATGGTCCTTGTTCTATCGGCAACCGACTCCGTTCCTGACGACGCTGCATGGCCGCCTTGACCTGCCGGAGCATCAGCCGGTGTTTCACACCTTCTCCAAGGTGCCGGTGATCTCGATCTCCAACGCGCAGCGCCGCCCGGTGCCGCAGGCGAACTGGGTGCGGACCATCTATCACGGCCTGCCTCAAGACCTGCTGACGCCGAAGGCTTCGAAGCACGACTATCTCGCGGTGCTCGGCCGCATCGCGCCGGAAAAGGGCGTCGACCGCGCGATCAAGATCGCCATGCGCTGCGGTATCCCGCTCAAGATCGCCGCCAAGGTCGATCGCGCCGACCAGGATTATTACGATCAATTGATCTCCCCGCTGATCACAGGCAACCCGCTGGTCGACTTCATCGGCGAGATCAGCGACCACGAGAAGCCGGATTTCCTGAGCGGGGCGATGGGACTGTTGCTGCCGATCGACTGGCCGGAGCCGTTCGGCCTCGTCATGATCGAATCGATGGCCTGCGGCACGCCGGTGATCGCCTATAACCGCGGTTCGGTGTCGGAGATCATCGATGACGGGCTGACCGGGTTCGTGGTCGAGGACGACCTCAGCGCGGTCGCCGCCGTCGACCGGCTGCCGCAATTGAGCCGGGCGGCCATTCGCCAGCAGTTCGAAAGACGCTTCACCGCCCGCCGCATGGCGCTCGACTATCTGGCCGCCTATCGCAGCCTTCAGGAGGCGAGCGAGCCGCGGATCAAGCTCGTTTCGAGCGCGGAGTAGTCATACTGCGTCGTAAGAGATGACGTAGGGTGGGCTTAAGGTGCGAGAGCGCCGTGCCCACCATTCTCTCGATAACGTCGTCGTGGATGGTGGGCACGCTTCTTTCTTGGCGTGTCCACCTCTGTGCGCGCGGCCGCTTAGCCCCACCCTACGCCTTTCTGCGGCGCCTGCGTGCCGCACCCCAGCGGCCATATTGTCAACAATATTCAGCCGGGCTAGCATGCTACCTCCATAAGACGAAGCAAGCGCAGCGGGCCTTCCTCAAGGGCGCTGAACGCGCCTTGGGGGAGACTGCATGAGCAGAGAGCGCCAGACATCACACCGCGTCGAGCTGCCCGATCATGGGCTCGCCCTGTCGAAGCCGCAGAGCCGCCGCAAAATTCTCCAGAAGGCTGGCGGCGTGATCGCGGCCGGCGCCTTCGGCGCAGTGCCGTTGCGCGGCTGGGCCGCCGACACGATCAACATCGGCGGTCTCTATCCGACCACGGGAAGCATGGCGCAGATCGGCGTCGGTTGCGTCGCCGCCGCCAAGATGGCGGCGGAGATGGTCAACGAGGCCGGCGGCATCAAGTCGCTCGGCGGCGCCAAGCTCAACGTCATCATCTCCGACATCCAGAGCGACACCACGGTGACGCGCACCGAGACCGACCGGCTGATCAACGGCAACAAGCTCTCCGCCATTCACGGCTGCTACGCCAGCGCGCTGACGCTGATCGCGAGCGAGGTCTGCGAGCGCGCCAAGGTGCCGATCATCACCGGCTCGAGCTCGGACCAGCTCAACAAGGGACGCAAATACACCTTCACGCCGTTCGCGCGCGCCTCGCAGTTCGCCCAGGCGCAGTTGCAGATGTCGAAGCTCGTCTCCGACAAGCCGAAGGTTGCGGTGATCTTCGAGAACACCGCCTTCGGTACCTCGACCTCCAACGGCCTGAAGGAGCAGGCGCCCGGCGAAGGCGTCGAGATCGTGATGTTCGAGCCCTATTCGGCCGGCTTCACCGATGCGAGCCCGCTGATCAACAAGGTGAAGGCCTCGGGCGCCAACACCTTGTTCGCGATCTCCTATCTGAACGACCTGATCCTGATCGTCCGCACCGTCAAGCAGGTCGGTCTCGACATCGCCATCAATGGCGGCTCCGGCGGCTTCACCATGCCCGACTTCTACAAGAACGTCGGCACCGCCGCCGAAGGCCTCCAGGGCGTGGCGCACTGGAACCACGACGTCAACGACGATGCGCAGAAGGTGAGCGAGCGGTTCAAGCAGGTCTACGGCACCTTCGCCTTCGAATATGCCGGCAGCATCGTCGCCCAGACCTTCATGCTGGCCGACGCGATGGAGCGCGCCGCCTCCGCCGATCCGCAGAAGGTTCGCGACGCGCTGTCGACGCTCGACGCCTCCTCCGGTTACGCCGCCATGGGCCCGGGCAGCAGGGTCAAGTTCGGCCCCGAGGGCAAGAACGTCTATGGCCGCCCCGTCGGCGTACAATGGCAGAACGGCGATCTCGTCAGCATCTTCCCGAAGGAGGATGCCCGCGCCCCCGTGCTGAAAACCTGATCCGCAAGGCACAGCTCCGATGCTGGAAACGGTGGCCCAGGCCGTCATCAACGGCCTGCTGATCGGCGGCATTTACGCGCTGGTCTCGATCGGCGTCACGCTGATCTTCGGCGTGGTCAAGATCGTCAATTTCGCCCAGGGCGAATTCGTGATGATCGGGATGTATCTGTCGTTCTACCTCGCGACCCAGTTCGGCCTCGACCCGCTGCTGTCGCTGTTCGTCACCATGCCGGCGCTGTTCGCAGCCGGCGTGCTGATCCAGCATTTCCTGATCCGCCGCGTGCTCGGGCCGAACGACATGCCGCAGATCTTCCTCACCTTCGCGCTGTCGCTGTTGCTGCTCAATCTCGCGCTGATGCTGTTCACGGCGAATTATCGCACCGTGCACACGTCCTATTCCGACGCCGCGCTGCACTTCGCCGGGCTCTACGTTCCCGTCGCAAAGCTGATCGCCTTCGTCGTCGCGATGGCGCTGAGCGGCGCGCTCTGGGTGTTCCTGCACACCACCGATCTCGGCAAGGCGATGCGCGCCGCGGCGCAAAACCGCGACGTCGCGACCTTGATGGGCATCAACCCGAACCGCGTCTTCGCCGTCGCCTTCGGCGCGGCGCTGGCGCTGGCCGGCGCCGCCGGCTCGCTCCTGATGCCGTTCTATTCGGCCTATCCGTTCGTCGGCCAGGTGTTCGTGCTGATGGCCTTCGTCGCCGTCGTGCTCGGCACGCTCGGCAACGTGATCGGCGCGCTGGTCGCGAGCTTGATGATGGGGGTCGCCGAATCGCTCGGCATCCAGTTCGTCGGCGCCGATTCCGGCCTGATCGTCGTGTTCGCCATGCTGCTCTTGACGCTGGCGCTGAAGCCGACCGGCCTCGGCGGCGGGAGAGTGCGGTGATGGCGCGAAGCAGCCTGTGGAAGATCGCGGCGCTCGCGCTGCTCGTCGCCGTGACGATGGCGCTGCCGCTCGTGGTGACGAACGCGTTCGCGCTCGACATCTTCATCCGCATTCTCCTGTTCTCGCTGGTCGGCGTCGCCTGGAACCTGATGGGCGGCTATGCCAAGCAGCTCTCGCTCGGGCATGCCGCGTTCTTCGGGCTCGGCGCCTACACCTCCACCATCATGCAGGTCGATTTCGACATCTCGCCCTGGATCGGGATGGTCGCGGGCGGCGTGGTCGCGGCGCTGGCGAGCCTGCCGATCGGCTGGCTCTGCTTCCGCCTGCGCGGCCCTTATTTCACCATCGCCACGATCGCCACCGCGCAGGCCTTGATGCTGATCTTCCTGAAATTTCGCGACCTCGCCTGGGGTGCCGAAGGCACCACCATCCCCAATCTCGGCAGCGCGCCGCTGATGCTGCAATTCGAGACCAAGGCCTCGTATTATTACGTCGTGCTCGGCCTGCTGGCGCTCGCGCTCCTGATCACCTGGCGCATCGAACGCTCCTGGATAGGCTATTACCTCGTCGCGATCGGCGAGGACGAGGACGCCGCCGAGGCGGTCGGCGTCAACGCACCGCGCATCAAGCGCGACGTCTACATGATCAGCGCGTTCCTGACTGCGCTCGCCGGCACCTTCTACGTCCAGTACATCTACTTCATCGACCCCGCGACCGCGTTCAATTTCAACATCTCGATCGAGGCCGCTTTGGTGTCGATCGTGGGCGGCATCGGCACGCTGTGGGGTCCGGTGATCGGCACCGTGCTCCTGGAGACCACGTCGGCGCTGTTGCAGAGCTGGCTCGGCTCCTCGACCGGCGGCGTGCAGCTCACCGTCTATGCGCTGATGCTGATGGCGATCATCCTGTGGCGGCCGGCCGGCCTGATGGGTTTTGTCAATGACATCTGGCGGCGCCATCTGCGTCGCCGGCCGGCGCGCGCGTGAGGCAGGCCGCATGGCTGACGCACTCGTCATCAAGGGACTGAGCAAGCGGTTCGGCGGCCTGCGCGCGGTGCAGGACGTCAGCTTCACGGTGAAGGAGAACGAGACGCTGGCGCTGATCGGGCCGAACGGCGCCGGTAAGACCACGAGCTTCCATCTCATCACCGGCTTTCACCGTGCCGATTCCGGCTCGGTGCAGGCGTTCGGGCAGGAGATCGTCGGCCTCAGGCCGCACGCCGTCTGCGCGCTCGGGCTGGCCCGCACCTTCCAGGTCGCAAAGCCCTTCGGCGCGATGACGGTCGAGGACAACGTCATGACCGGCGCCTTCCTGCGCGACCGGCATGTCGTGGCCGCCCGCGACAAGGCCCGCGAGGCGATCGACTTCGTCGGCCTCTCCGCGCGCGTGCAGACGCCGGCCAAGGACCTGACCACGATCGACCAGCGGCGGCTGGAGATGGCGCGGGCGCTGGCGACGCAGCCGAAAATCCTGTTGCTCGACGAGGTGATGGCGGGGCTCAATCCGTCCGAGATCGACCAGGCGGTGGCACTGGTCGGCAAATTGTCGGCACGCGGCCTCACCATCGTGATCGTCGAGCATGTGATGCGCGCGATCATGGCGGTGGCGCGCCACATCGTCGTGCTCGACCACGGCCAGAAGATCGCCGAGGGCGCGCCGAAGGACGTGATGGAGAATCCGGAAGTGATCCGCGCCTATCTCGGCTCCGGCCATGTCCATGCGCCGAGTGGAGGCGCGCATGCTTGAGCTCTCCGGCGCCAGCGCGGCCTACGGTTCCGTGCCGGCGATTTCAAACGTCTCGATCGAGGTTGGCGAAGGCGAGGCGGTCGGGCTGCTCGGCGCCAATGGCGCCGGCAAGAGCACGACGCTGCGGGCCATTTCGGGGCTCGTGAGGCTGACGTCCGGCAGCGTGACCTTCGCAGGCAGCGATCTCGCCAAGCTTCCGCCCTACAAGATCCCCGAGCTCGGCATCGCCCATGTGCCCGAAGGGCGCCAGGTCTTCCCCGAGATGACGGTGCAGGAGAATCTGGAGATCGGCGCCTTCGTGCCGAAAGCCAAGGCCGATCGCGCCCAGACCATGGAGCTCGTGTACCAGATCTTCCCGCGGCTCGCCGAGCGGCGGCGCCAGCTTGCCGGCACCATGAGCGGTGGCGAGCAGCAGATGCTTGCCGTCGGCCGCGGGCTGATGCTGAAGCCCCGGCTGCTGATGCTGGATGAGCCCTCGCTCGGCCTCGCACCCGTCATGACCGACGTGACTTTCGAGAAGATCGCCGAGATCCACAGGATGGGCACCGCGATCCTCCTGGTCGAGCAGAACGTCAGCCGTGCGCTGTCGCTCGTGCAGCGCGCCTATGTGCTCGAAAGCGGCCGCGTGATCATGCACGGCACCAGCGCCGAGCTCGCCGGCAATAGAGAAGTGCAGGCGGCGTATCTGGGGATATGAGATCGTCTGGTCGGCGAACTAACTAAGCGACCACGCGCACGGAAGCGCGTCAAGCAAAGTCAGAAGCATGCCCACCATCAAGGGCAATGCCGTCGATGCGATATTGGGCACGGGGCTGACGCGCCTTAACCCACCCTACTCCACTCAATTCTTCCGGACAGGCAGCATCCGCCGAGTGCAGTAGGGCTACGGACCCACCACACCTTCGCATGCTAAAAGCATTCGCAGGCTCGCGCCCCCTTCGAACCACCTCATAGTAGGCGGCGGTTGATGAAGTTAAGGCGCTCATCGAGCAATCCAACTACATAGGCCTCCGCTTTGAAATAGGAGGGGAAAATTACATCGATCATTGGCGTCTTGTGTTCTCTGCTCCAACGTTTGGCGACACCAGTCGAGTACTTCCGCTTGCCCTTCTCAAAAAAGGTCGCGATAACGGAAGGGCGAAATTCCCAGAAACCGCTCAAAATTCACACGCGGACCAGTTCCGTCCCCATCGATTTCGATCGAGTCTGGATGAAGCTCTTCTGCGTAACTTTTCGGATATGGCTCAATTGAAACCACGCGCCTTATGCCAGCGGCCACGATATGTTTTGCGCATAGATGACATGGGAACGTCGTGCAGTAGAGAGTGCCTCCTTTGATCGACACTCCGTTTCGAGCGGCGTCAGTGATTGCTGACATCTCTGCGTGGATAAACGGCACGAAGAAGCTTAATCTCTTCAGGACGTTTGAATTGGCGAATTATGTAGGCTTGCTTTGATCTTGGCTCTTCTACTCTGCCACCGGTCTCTTCTCGAAATTGTCTGATCGCGCTGATTGCTAGAATTGCCAGCGCGTCATTTCGATGCAGCAGCTCCCTGACTTTGTTCGCATAAGCAATCCGCTGTTTAAACGACTCGATATATCCTGTAGCATCCAAAGGTAGCCCGACTTTCACTTCTCGCATGAGGTCGGTGATGCGAAAGACTTGTGTGCTGTATTCAAAGTCCGCCAACGCCGCAGTCAATGCATCGGTAACGGACTCCAAATCCACTCCGATGGGCCCCACAAGGCCAAAGATGAGTTCGGGATAATCATCAAAGGGAAGCCCATCGTCGGACTCCTTCGACTGGCGCTCTTTTTCAGTCATCATTAGCTAAGACTCACCTACCCGTTGGAACCACTAAAGAATTTGGGTCACCCGATGTCTGATGTGAAACTGGAACCAGGCTGGCTCGCACGCGACGTCCAGCAGGCGACAAAACAAACCGATGCGTGGAATACGCACCGAAAACAACCGGATACAA
>NZ_JAFAVV010000499.1 GCF_019242285.1 Bradyrhizobium sp. | reverse complement strand
GCAGGCGCCCCGTATTGCCCCGGGCCTCAAGCTCTTCGCCCTGCATGCCGCCGATGGCACGCCGATCATGCTGACCGATTCGCGCGAAGCGGCGGTCGCCAATGCCTGGAGCAACGAGCTGCAGGCCGTGAGCGTGCACTAGCGACGAGCAGGCGCATCCTCGAATTCAGATGCGCGGGTGTCGGCCTCCTCGATGCGAGGCCGGCATCCGCGCATTTCATTTGGCACCCGTAGCCCGGGTGAGCGGACCCGGGGAAAGTCCCGCTACACACAAGTGTTGCAAAACTTTCGGAAGATCAGGCCGCGCTCGCGGGCGGCAGCGCCAGCACCGAATAGATCGCCGGCGCGTCGCGCGAGGCACGCAGCTTCTTGGCGACGTCCTGGTCGCGCAACAGCCGCGCGATGCGCGCCAGCGCCTTGAGGTGGTCGGCGCCCGCGCCTTCCGGCGCCAGCAGCAGAAACACCAGATCGACCGGCTGGCCATCCATCGCCTCGAAATCGATCGGACGCTCCAGCCGCGCGAACAGACCGAACAGCCGCTCGAGCTTCGGCAACTTGCCATGCGGAATCGCCACGCCGTAGCCGACAGCGGTGGTGCCGAGCTTCTCGCGTTGCAGCAAGACCTCGAAGATCGCCCGCTCGTTCTGCCCTGTGAGCTCGGCCGCCTTCGCTGCCAGCTCCTGGATCGCCTGCTTCTTGCTGTTGACCTTCAATGCCGGGATGACCGCCTCGGGTGCGACCAGATCGGTAATCGTCATGGGGCGTTCCGAGGTGCTTGAACCGTCAGTTGCGAATAGGGCTCTCGACAAGCCGTCATCGAGCGTCTTGCAGGGGACACGGGCTGGTGCCCTGGCCTCTCGATTTGGGGGGCTTCTACTCCAACGCAAGGGCGGTGCCAACTCCTACAAGCACGTTCCATCAGCCTATCCTTAAAAACGCTAACGCACGTCAAACCGGCCTAAAAAAGCCGCAAGCTACGCTCTGACGGCGGTCGGATCGACCCATCCGATGTTGCCGTCGGAGCGGCGGTAGATGATGTTCACCCTTCCGCTCGAACCGTGCTGGAAGACGAGGCAGGGCGCGCCCGAGAGATCGAGCTCCATCACGGCCTCGCTCACCGACAGCCGCTTCAGCGCGGTGGTCGCCTCCGCGATGATCACCGGACTGTAGCCATCGACCTCGCCCTCGCCTTCCGCCGGTGCTTCGATCACATAGCTCGACGCATCCAGCGTCGGCGCCACGAGCTCCATCATCGCCACATTGGCGACGTGGGTCTTGCGTGCGGAACGATCCTTCAGCCGGCTCTTGTAGCGGCGCAGGCGCTTCTCGATCATCAACAGCGCGGCGTCGGCGCTGGCATAGGCATCGGGCGCGTTCGATTCGGCTTCGAGCGTGATGCCGGAATCCAGATGCAATGCGCAATCGGTCCGGAAGCCGAAGCCGTCCTTGCTCAGCGTGATGTGGCCGGAATAGTTGCCGTCGAAATATTTGCGCAGCACCTCCTCGGTGCGCTCGCTGACGCGCCCGCGCAGCGCTTCACCGACGCTGATGCTTTTTCCCGAAATCCGCAAGGTCATCGGATGCCTCGATATTTTCTGGCGGGGAGAGAACTCTAACGCGATTTGGCCGGGGCGCAATCGCTGCGCCGACCGCTTTCAGCGACTTCGACAAGGCAACGTCGTCACGCTCGAATCGCGCGCTGGCGCGACAATGCACCCCAAACGCCTAGATCGGCAACGCCAGGGCACTCTGCTTGTCGCGGCGACGCTGCACGGAGGACGGGATCCGCATCGCCTCACGGTACTTCGCGACCGTGCGGCGGGCGATGTCGATGCCGAACTCGCGCAGGCGTTCCACGATGGTATCGTCGGAAAGGATGGCGGCCGGTTCCTCGGCATCGATCAATTGCTTGATATGATGGCGCACCGCTTCCGCCGAATGAGCCTCGCCGCCGTCGGCCGACGCGATCGAGGCGGTGAAGAAATATTTCAATTCGAACGTTCCGCGATTCGTCGCCATGTACTTGTTCGCGGTCACGCGCGACACCGTCGATTCGTGCATCTGGATCGCATCCGCCACGGCCTTCAGGTTGAGCGGCCGCAGATGCGCGACGCCATGGGTGAAGAAGCCGTCCTGCTGGCGCACGATCTCGGTCGCCACCTTGAGTATGGTGCGGGCGCGCTGGTCGAGCGCGCGCACCAGCCAGGTCGCGTTCTGCAGGCAGTCGGTGAAATAGGATTTGTCGCCGTCCTTGCGGATCGTTCTGGACAGCTCCGAGTAATAGCTCTGGTTGACCAGAACCCGCGGCAAGGTGTCGCTGTTCAGCTCGACGTGCCAGCCGCCATCGGGCCCAGGCCGCACATAGACGTCCGGCACCACCGATTGCATCCGCGCGGTGCCGAATTTCAGCCCGGGTTTCGGATCGAGCCGCCGGATCTCGCCGATCATGTCGAGGATGTCCTCGTCGTCGACGCCGCAGACCTTGCGCAAGCCGCCAATGTCGCGCTTGGCGAGCAGATCGAGATGCTCGACCAGGGCCTGCATGGCGGGATCGTAGCGATCGAGCTCGCGGAGCTGGATGGCGAGGCATTCGCTCAAATTCCGGGCGCAGACCCCGGGCGGATCGAAAGTCTGCAGCACGGCAAGCACGGCCTCGACATCGGCCTGCGCTGCGCCGAGCCGGTCGGCGGCCTGGCCGAGATCGGACGGCACATAGCCGGCGTCGTCGACGAGGTCGATCAAATATTGGCCGATCATGCGCTGCGAGGGATGGGTGAAGGCCACCGCGAGCTGCTCGGCCAGATGATCGGCCAGCCTGACCTCGGCGGCCACGAAGGCCTCGAGATTGTAGTCCTCGTCATTGGAGGCGCCGCCGCCCCATTCGGTGTAGGTGGTGGGCGCCGCATCCTGGGCGTTGCGCGCGGCCGCCTCGGCCGGCTCCTCGGAGAAGACGTTGTCGAGCCCGGTGTCGAGCGTCTGCTCGATCTCCGTCCGGCTGCCAAGGTCCCGGCTCAGCCATTCCTCGGCCGCCGGCTCGAAGCCGTCGGCGCCGCTGGCGGTGTCGACGGTGCCCGTCACATCGCCGCCGTTCATGACATCCGCTTCGTCGTAGTCGGGGCGTTCTTGAACCGCTTCGCCCGCGACCGGCGGTTCCGGACCGTCGCTGGCGCGTTCCAGCAGCGGGTTGCGTTCCAATTCCTCCTCGACAAAGGCCGACAGGTCGAGATTGGATAGCTGCAGCAGCTTGATCGCCTGCATCAGCTGCGGCGTCATCACCAGCGACTGGGACTGGCGGAACTCTAATCTCTGCGTCAGCGCCATGGAGGCAGGAACGATCCGTGAGTTGGTCCGATTCTTGCTTAAACTACTCCAGGACCGATGTACACGGCTTGACGAATGAGAAAATTTGATGAGCGGCCGATCAATGGAAGGTCGTTAATGATTTCCCGCCCGGGTTGCCCGATGGCTGGAACCAAGCCCCAGGTCAGAGCCGGAATTCCTCACCCAGATACAGGCGGCGCACGTCGGGGTCGGCGACGATCTCTTCCGGACTGCCCTCGGTGAGAATCTCGCCGGCATAGACGATATAGGCGCGGTCGGT
>NZ_JAFAVV010000140.1 GCF_019242285.1 Bradyrhizobium sp. | reverse complement strand
GAGTGTTGGCGCTGGCAGGCCTAACCTGTTGACAACCAAAATAAATTGTTTGTCCAGAGGCGACCGCTGACAGAAGAGAAGCTGCGATGGTCCGCTCTGAACTGTTGTCGGACGTGAGCAGCAGTGGCTCGTATGCTCGCATTCTGTTTGCGCCCCGCCAGAACCCCGTCCTCTTTTTGGTATGACGGCTGAGGTTCGCCGCAGCAGCGCCCCGTCCGACATTTTCCGATTTTCGAAATTATTCTTGACAATTCTCCAAATCAGAATTATTCTCCCTCCATCCTGCCTCATGCAGAGGGGCGATCCGCGGTCGTCATGGACGTGGAGGCGGGGAGCGGTGGCCGCGGGCGGTCGCAGCGTTCCTTGGGAGCGCGGACGAACGATTGCTCGCGGACGGCCAAGCCGTGTGGTCCTGACACCCCGACGCTGGTGTCAAGTTCGCGATGATGCTTCGCATCACGCGGGCGATGGTGGCTAACAAGCCCGGTACACCAGGGAGAGCGCGGAGCAGCCGTTCAAACCATCGCGCAGGGAAGGCCGGGTCTACTCGGCTGAGCCTGTGGTTCCTGCCCCGTGCTTTTTGTTGCACGGGGGCCATGGGCACCAGCCGGTGCCCGGTCTTCCCTGCGCCCTCTCACCTTTCAGAGGGTCTCGCGTTCGCAGACCTCGGGCGTCCAGCGCCGCGAGAATGCGAGGTCTTGGCTATTTGACATCCAAATCGAATTCGCTTCGCGAATGCCCGGGAATGACCAGCAGAGATATCACGCGCCACGCAGATCATGACGCAGCAAGGCTACAGCAGGCTCGCTCTTGAACGGATCAGATCGTCGCGCGCGATCAGCCGCACGGTTGGCCATCGGCCGACGTGATCCCCAGCGCCCGATGCAGATCCTCGATCGCGCGGAAGAAGCTGTCGGCGGCCGTGGTCTCGGGATCGATCAGGCGGTGCAGCCGGAAGCCGTCGTCCATCGCGAGCAGGATGGCGGCGGTCCATTCCGGATCTTTCCCGCCGGGGCGGCCGCTGTCCCGCGAGGTGGCCTCGACGATGTCGGCGATCAGCTTGCGCCGCGCCCGCAGCCGCTTGGCGAGATCCGGCCTGCGCTTCTCGGCGCGCGCCACGAACAGGATCATCTCCATGTGCAGGACCGGCGAGCGGCCGAGCGGGTCCTGCTTGCTGCGGTCCATGGTTCGCAGTGCGTGCAGGAAGTCGGCGGGATGCTTGTGCGTCTCGAGCAGGTCGAGATTGCGCCGGATCGACTGCTCGACATGATCCTCCAGCATCGCGCTGATCAGATCGTCCTTGCTCGCGAAATTCGAGTAGAACGCGCCGCGCGTGAAACCGGCCGCCGCTGCAATCGCCTCGATGCTGGCGCCGCCGATGCCCTGCTCCTCGAATACGCGCGCCGCCGCCTCGAACAATTTGTCGCGGGTGTCGTCCCGGGTCGGCCTGGTGCGGAGTCTTGACATGTTCCCAATTTGGTCCACTATGCAACTCGATACAAGGCTGTATCGAGTTGTGCTGCCGGATGATCGCCGGCTCCGATGGAGTTGATCATGAACCAGCATGTCGAGGCCAGTGCCGACGCGCCGTTATTCAATCCACTGTCGCCGGACTTCATCCGTGATCCCTATCCGCACTACGCGCGGCTGCGTACGACCGATCCAGTGCACATCAATGCGCATGGCGCGTTCGTGGCGAGCCGGCATGCGGAGGTGAGCCTTGTGATGCGCGACAAGCGCTTCGGCAAGGACTATGTCGGGCGCACCGTCCGCCGCTACGGCGCGGAGATCATGAACGAGCCTGTCTTCCGCAGCATGAGTCACTGGATGCTGCAGCAGGACCCGCCTGATCACACCAGGCTGCGCGGCCTGGTGGTGAAGGCCTTTACTGCGCGGCGGGTGGAAGACATGCGGCCGCGGATCCAGGAGGTCGTGGACCGGACGCTCGACGCCGTCGTCGAGCGCGGGCACATGGACCTGATCGCCGATTTCGCCTTCCGTCTGCCGGTCACGATCATCTGCGACATGCTCGGCATTCCCGAGGAGCATCGCGAGGTGTTTTACAACAGCTCGCGGGACGGCGGGCGCATTCTCGATCCGGTGCCGCTGACGCCGACCGAGATCGCCGAAGCCAATGCTGCCAATACGATGGCGAGGATGTATTTCGAGCAATTGTTCGAATTGCGCCGCCGCAGCCCGGGCGACGACCTCACCACGCAGCTCGTGCAGGCCGAGGAGGACGGCAGTAAGCTTTCCAACGAGGAACTGACCGCCAACATCATCCTGCTGTTCGGCGCCGGTCACGAGACCACCGTCAACCTGATCGGCAACGGCCTATTGGCCCTGCACCGCAATCCCGATCAGCTTGCGCGGCTCAAGGCCGACCCGTCGCTCATGAGCCATGCCGTCGAAGAGTTCCTGCGCTACGACTCCTCGGTCCAATTGACCGGCCGCGTCGCGCTGGAGGACATCGACGATCTCGGGGGAAAACGAATTCCAAAGGGGGAGTCCGTGCTCTGCCTGCTCGGCTCGGCCAACCGCGACCCCGCCGTCTATCCGGACCGGCCGGACCAGCTCGACATTAACCGTCCCAATGTGAAACCACTTTCCTTCGGCGGCGGCATCCATCATTGTCTGGGGGCTCAGCTCGCGCGGATCGAGGCGGAAATCGCCGTGGCCACCCTGTTGCGCCGTCTGCCCGAACTGCGGCTCGATGACGCAGAAAATCCGGAATGGCGACCTACCTTCGTGCTGCGGGGCTTGAAGCGGCTGCCGGCGAGCTGGTGACGCGCCCGATATGCGGCCCTCACGGGGCATTGCTGTGACTTCGCCACAGTTGGCCCTATATAGTGGGCGCGATCGGCGTTGAGGCGAGGGATGGGCCGCGGATGCCGGTGCGGGTCACAGAGGAGACACCGTGCAGACGACGCTGCTCGGATTGGCGATCGCGTTCATCGTAGCCCTGGTCGCCGCGCTGATCGGGCCATATTTCATCGACTGGAACCAGTTCCGGCCGCAGTTCGAAGCCGAGGCCAGCCAGGTGATCGGCGCGCCGGTGCGGGTGGCCGGCGCGCTGGATGCGCGGCTGTTGCCGACGCCGACCCTCCGGCTGCGGTCGGTGATGATCGGCGGCCCGAACGATCTCGGAAAGATTCGCGCCGACCGGCTCGATGTCGAGTTCAGCCTCGGCGACCTGATGCGGGGCGACTGGCGCGCGAATGAGCTCAGCATCGGGGGGCTGGCGGTCGACCTTGGACTGGATCGGCAAGGCAAGATCGACCTGCCGGCCGCCAAGGGGCAGTTCAACCTGGGCTCGTTGTCCATCGATCGGCTGAATCTCACCGGCCGCATCGCCCTGCATGATGCGGCAAGCCGCAAGACGGTGGAATTGAACAATGTCGCGTTCTCCGGCGATGTCCGATCGCTGGCCGGCGCGGTGCGAGGCGACGGCAGCTTCGTGCTCGACGGCACCCGTTATCCGTTTCGCATCTCGTCCGGGAAGGCCGGCGAGGGCAATGGCACGCGCGTCCGCCTGACCATCGACCCGGCCGAGCGTCCGCTGGCGGCCGATCTCGACGGCGTGCTGAGCTTCGAGGCGCGCTCGCCGCGCTTCGAAGGCATTATGACGCTGGCGACGATTGCGCCCAAGCCGAAGAACAGTGCGGCGCCGCCGGTTGCGCCCTGGCGCGTCACCGCAAAGGTCAAGGCCGATCACGACAAGGCTCAGTTCGACCAGATCGAGGCCAGCTACGGCAGTGACGAACGCGTGCTGAAGTTCGGCGGCGGTGGCGACGTCCGCTTTGGCCCCTCGCCGCTGTGGCGCTTCGCGCTGGCGGCTCGCCAGTTCGACGCCGACCGGCTGCTGACGTCCGACGGCGCCAAGGACAGCGGCGCCACGCAGCCGCTGCGATGGCTGCCCGCGCTGCGAACGCTGATGGCGTCGTTGCCGCCGTCGCCGGTGCCGGCGCAGATCGCTTTCAGCGCCGAGCAGATCACGCTGGGGGGGCGGCCCGTGCTGAATCTGGCCGCCGACCTGCACAGCGAGGCGGCGTTGTGGACCATCGACCGCTTGGACTTCCACGCGCCCGGTGGAACGCAGGTCGACTTCAGCGGCTCGGTGTTCGCAGCGCCGGCGACCGCGCCCGGCACCATTTCCGGCGTCGTCGACGCCGAATCCTCCGATCCGGACGCGCTGCTGGCGTGGCTGGAGGGCCGCAACGACATCGCCTACCACAGCCAGAGGCCGCTTCGGCTGCGAGGCGATATCCGCGTGACGCCGGACCGCATTGCCATGGAAGCGATGAAGGCCGAGATCGAGGGTCTGACCATGGAAGGGCGCGTCGCATTCATGGCGCCCGGTGCCGGCGCAGGATCGCGCTTCGAAGCCATGTTGAAGGCGGATCGCCTCGATCTCGACACCGCAGCGTCGTTCGTCGACTCGGTGGCGGGGCCGCAATCCAACTGGCCGGACCAGGCAACGGTCTCGCTCGACGTCGGCAGCGCCACGTCTTCCGGGCAGGAGGTGCATCCGTTCCTCGCCAAGTTCAGCTACAATCCGAAGACGTTGTCGCTGGAGCAGTTGAAATTCGGCCAGCCCGGTGCCGTCACGATGGAAGGCGCGGGGAGCTTCGACCGCACCGAAGCGACGGGCCGCCTGACGCTCGCGGCAACTGCCGCCTCGCTGGCGCAACTCAACGCGCTCGCGGCACCGTTCGCGCCCGCGCTCTCGACGCGGCTCAACGGCGTCGCCAGCCAGCCGGGTGCCGCGCGGCTCAAGCTCTCGCTCGATCTCGGCAAGAATGTCGACCAGGCTGACCGGGGCAGTGCGCGGGCCGTGCTCGAGCTCGACTCGCCGCCGCTGAAGGGTGTCACGACGGTCACGGCGAAGCCGCTGGTGGCGGCGTTGCGCGGCATCGATCTCGATCAGCTTGGCAAGAGCGAGCTCAACGTCGAATCCAGGCTGGTCGCAGGGCGCGGCGATTCCCTGCTCGCGCTCATGGGGCTCGATCGCGTGATCGCCGCCGGTGACGGCGCGTTGCAGTTCGAGGGCTCGGCCAGCGGCGTGTGGCGGGCGCCGGTGCGGATGACTGCCAAGATGTGGGGGGCTGGCCTCGACGCTGAGGCGCAAGGTACTGCGGAGCCCTGGGCCGGAACGCCCAAGGCCAATCTCAATTTGAAGGTCCGGAGCGTCAACCTCGCGCCATTTCTCGGACTCAAGCCGTCGGACGGTTTGGCGCAGAACATCCGGCTGTTCGCGAGAGGCTCGCTCTCGGGTGACAAGCTCGCGCTCGACGACCTCGACAGCGTGGTGGCAGGTTCGCGCTTCCGCGGTCATCTCGCGCTCGGTCTCGGCGAGATGCGGGAGATCGACGGTGAGATCGGCCTGGATGCCGTCGACGTCGCGCCGGCGTTCGCGTATGCGATCGGTGCTTCGGGTCATGATGCGGCCGAGCCGCTCGGCGCCGGCGTGCTCAAAGGCTGGCGCGGCAGCATCGCGTTCCAGGCCTTGAGCGGAATGCTTCCGGGCGGCACCGAGTTGCGCCCTGTCGGCGGCACGGTCAAGGGGGACGGTCAATCGCTGCGGCTCGACGGCATCAAGGGCCGTATCGGTGGCGGAGACGTCACCGGTAACATCGACGCGAGGCAGGACGCCAACGGCATCGCGCTGAACGGGCGCTTCGACCTCGCCGGTGTCGACGGCACGGCGCTGCACTATCGCGGGCTCAAGATGCCCGCGGGCCGCACCTCGCTGCAAATGACGATCTCGAGCCAGGGCCGCAGCGTCGCCGCGCTGACCGGCGCGCTGACGGGCGGCGGCACCGTGACGCTGGAATCGGCCACCATTGCGGGGCTCGATCCGCATGCCTTCGACATTGCCATCCGCACCAGCGATGCTGGTCAGATGATCGAGGACAGCCGGCTGCGCCAGCTTGTCGATCCGGTGCTGTCGGCAGGCAGCCTGTCCGTCGCTTCGGCCCAGGTGCCATTTTCCATCCGCGACGGACGGCTTCGGGTCGATGCGACCACGCTCGAGGCGCAGGGGGCCCGGGCCGTGGTCTCCGGTGGTTACGATATCCCTGCCGACCAGCTCGACATCCGCGCCACCTTGTCGTCGACCACGGCTGGCTCGGAGACCAGCCGGCCTTCGGTGCAATTGTTCGCGGTCGGCACCCCGGACGCGCTCAACCGCAGCCTCGATGTCTCGGCCTTGTCGTCCTGGCTCGCGCTGCGGGCGATCGATCGCGAAACGCAGCGGCTCGACGCCATCGAGCGCGCGCCGCCGCCGCCGGAGCCCTCGCCGCCCGATGCCTCGTCGACTCCGCCCTCGACTGCGGCGCTGCCGTCACCCCCGACTTCGCCCGCGGTCGAATCCGGCCGGCCGCCCGCGGTGACGGCGATGCCCCCACCCGCACCGCCGCGGCCCCGGGTGGTCGTGCCGCGTCCGGCGGCGCCGCCCCAGGGGATCATCAGTCAGCAGGTCGCGCCGCTGCCGCCTCCGATCGACGTCAGGCCTCTCCCGGGGCCGCCGCCGGTGAAGCCGAAGCCTCGCCCACCACTGGTGCTGGCGCCGCAATCGCCGCCGCAGAACATTCCCTGACGAGCGGCCATGCCGAGCAAATCGCCGGTAAATCATCTGCGCCACATTTTAAGGAGTTTTGACCGACAATACTGATCTACCGCCTTTACCGAAAACTTGGGTCTGTGTCGTATCCTGGGAACGATCGGTACTTTTCCGTGCACGGGACGAAGCGGGGATTGAGCGAGATGAGTGAGGCGAGAGCGTTCCTGGAGGATCTCGACTACGCGATCTCGCGGGGAACGCCGCAAAGCCGTGCGCGGGCGTTGTGGCATGCCACGGACCTCCTGATGGCCGGGCGCTACATCGACCACGAAATCTGGGCCTTCGGCGAGGTGATCGGGCGGTTGGCGGATGAGATCGAGGTCGCGGCCCGTGCCGAGCTCTCCGAGCGGATGGCGCATTTCGGCAACGCTCCGGCCAACCTCATTCACAGGCTCGCCTTCGACGATGCGATCGAGGTCGCGGGGCCCGTGTTGCGGGAGTCCGAGCTGCTCGACGGCGCCGCCCTGGTGGCCAACGCCATGACCAAGAGCCAGGCGCATCTGCTTGCGATCTCGCAGCGGAAGTCGATCGCCGAGGCGGTCACCGACGTGCTGGTGCGGCGCGGCAACCAGGAGGTCGTGAACGCGGTTGCGACCAACCAGGGGGCGCGGTTCTCGAACTCCGGGTTCCTGCACATGATCAAGCGGGCGGAAGGCGATTCCATCCTCGCCGAGCAGCTCGGCGTCCGCAGCGACATTCCCCGGCAGCTATTCCAGCAATTGATCGCGAAGGCGTCCGATGACGTGAAGAAGCGGCTGGCACGCGAGCGCCCCGAGATGCTCGAGCAGATCCAGACCTCCGTGAGCGACGTCACCGGCGAACTGCAGTCGAAGTTCGGCCCGGCCTCGCGAAGCTACTTCGTCGCCAAGCGCGTCGTGACGACGCAGCATCGGCTCGGCAACCTCAACGAGGAGAGCATCGCCGGATACGCGCAGTCGCATCGCTTCGACGAGGTCACCATCGGGCTGTCGCTGTTGTGCTCGCTGCCGACCGACGTGATCGAGCGTGCGCTCAAGGACAGAAAGCGGGAGCTTCTGCTGGTGCTGGCCAAGGCTCTCAGGTTTTCCTGGTCCACCACCATGTCGCTGCTGTTTCTCGGCGCGCCGGACCATCGCATCACGGCGGGCGACCTCGACGATCTGGAACGGGCATTTGCCACCCTCAACGTCGAGACCTCGCGCAGCGTCCTGGAATTCTACCAGTCGCGCAAGGCCGGCGCCCCGGCATCCGGCACGGCTGCCCGCCCCGTCGAGCTCCAGATGGAGGCGCTGCAATGAGAGGCGCCGCTCAGCCGGCGCCGAACGCGACCGCGATGTGGTAGGTCGCAAGGCTCGCCAGATAGGCGAGCGCCAGCATGTAGCCGAAGGTGACCGCCATCCATCCGGTGCTGCCGGTTTCGCGCCGGATCACGGCCAGCGTGGAGGCGCATTGCGGCGCGAAGATGTACCAGGCGAGCAGCGACAGCGCGGTCGCAACGCTCCATTTGGTCGCCAGCACCTGGCCGATCTGCGCAGCTGCCTCCTTGCCGCCCTCGATGGCGTAGACCGTGCCGAGTGCCGCCACCGCGACCTCGCGCGCCGCCATGCCGGGGATCAGCGCGACCGCGATCTGCCAGTTGAAGCCGAGCGGCGCCAATAGCGGCGCGATCGCCTTGCCGATCATGGCCGCCAGGCTGTAGTTGATCGCGGGCCCCTCGGCGCCGGCGGGCGCCTGCGGAAACGATGCCAGGAACCAGATCAGCACCATCATCGCGAAGATCGTGGTGCCCGCGCGCTGCAGGAACATCTTGGCGCGCGTGTAGATGCCGATCGCGATGCTGCGCACGCGCGGCATCTTGTAGTCGGGCAGCTCGAGCATGAAGGGCGCCGGTTGATAGTCGCGCCACATGAAGAACTTGATCAGGAACGACATGCCGAGCGCGCTGACGATGCCGGCGGCATAGAGGCCGAACATCACCAGGCCCTGCAGGTTGATCCAGCCCCAGATCAGCTCCGACGGGATGAAGGCCGAGATGATCAGCGTGTAGACCGGGATGCGCGCCGAGCAGGTCATCAGCGGTGCGATCAGGATCGTGGTCAAGCGATCGCGCCGGTTGTCGATCACCCGGGTTGCCATGAAGCCCGGGATGGCGCAGGCGAAGCTCGACAGCAGCGGAATGAAGGCGCGGCCGTGCAGCCCGGCGCCGCCCATGATGCGGTCCATCAGGAACGCGGCGCGCGCCATGTAGCCGAAATCCTCGAGCAGCAGGATGAACAGGAAGATGATGATGATCTGCGGCAGGAACACCACGACGCTGCCGACGCCGGAGATCACGCCGTTCTGCAGGAAGCTCTGCAACAGCCCGGCCGGCAGGCTGTCATGGACGAAGTCGCCCGCCGCGTCGAACCCCGACGACAACAGCTCCATCAGCGGCTGGGCCCAGGCGAACACGGCCTGGAACATCACGAACAGCAGCACCAGCAGGATCAGCAGGCCGCCGACGGGATGCAGCACCACCGCGTCGATCCGCGCGGTCCAGGTATCGGGCCGCTCCGGCAGGCTGACGGTTGCGGCGATGATGCCATCGGCCTCGCGCTGTGTGGTCCGCAATTCGGCGGCGGTCAGCGGATGCCACAAATTGTCGCGCGGCGATGATGGCGACTGCGCCAGGACCTCGTCGGTCAGGCGCAACAGATCGGCGGTGCCGCCCTTGCGCACGGCGATCGAGGTGACCACGGGCATGCCGAGCGCGTCCGACAGTCTCGCAACGTCCACGCTGACGCCGCGGCGCTTGGCGATGTCGAACATGTTGAGCACGAGCACGAGCGGCCGGCCGGTGCGCTTCAGCTCCAGCAGCAGGCGGATCGTCAGCCTGAGATTGGTGGAATCGGCGACGCACAGCACGAGATCGGGGAGCACCTCGCCCTTGGCGCGTCCCAGCACGAAATCGCGCGTGATCTCCTCGTCGGGGCTACGGCCGCGAAGCGAATAGGTGCCTGGCAGGTCGACCAACGAGACCTGGCGTCCCGACGGCGTGACGAACGAGCCTTCCTTGCGCTCGACGGTGACGCCCGGGTAGTTCGCGACTTTCTGGCGGCTGCCGGTGAGCGCATTGAACAGCGCGGTCTTGCCGCTGTTCGGCGTGCCCACCAGGGCCAGATGCAACAACGGGGATTCCATGACGTGCAGTCCGGTCGCCTCAGGCGACGATAATGGCCATTGCTTCGCGCCGGCGCACGGCGACTGTGACATTTTCCACGCGGACGGCGATCGGATCGCGCCTTATGATGCCCTCGTGCAGGATCTCGACCCGGGCCCCTTCGACGAAGCCGAACTCGATCAGCCGGCTTTCCAACTCGGCTCCGGTCAGGCTGGAAGCGGCGTCCCCGGCGGCCAGGCTCTGGACCACGCCGGAATAGCCGCACTTTGCAAGCCCGAGCGGCAGTGGCGAGTTGTGTTCGTCATGGTCGGCCATGCACCTCTATTTTCAACGATGGTGCAGCAGGTCAAGCGCAGCCGGAGGCGGCCGAGCGCACCTTAGAGCGATTTTAAGGAGCGCTTCTCGGCATCGCTCGAATGCCGGCGGACAGCCGCCACCAACCGATCATGCTGATGGTCCCGGCGAGATGGCTTCATGGCCGGGATTGCCGCGGGCGGGTCGCTTCGGATTCCGCGAGCACATCGAGTCAAGCCTCGGCGCGAACGGGTCGGCCGAGACTTGACGGATCTGCGCACGGCTTTCGCCTCGACCGCCGGCTAGGCCGCCGGAGGTTTCGATTCCAATCCGGCACCTGCCGCACGGCTCTTGAAGTAGTCGAGAACGAACAGGCGGATGGCGGAAGACAGGTTGCCCTGCTTGCGGTTGCTGTCGATCTCGCCGACCAGCTCGGACAGCGTCATGTTTCGCAAGCCCGAGATTTCCTTCATGCCATTCCAGAAGGCCTCCTCGAGACTGACGCTGGTCTTGTGCCCGGCGACGACGATCGAACGCTTGACGACGGGCGACTTCATGCGGCGCCCCCATCGAGGTGGTGCCGATCGCGCACGTCGCCCGCCCGCTTGGCGGAGCGTTGGCTCGCGGCGTCCTCAGGCCTGACGGGCTCCGCCGGCGTGTCAACCGCACGGCTCTTGAAATGGTCGAGAACGAACAGGCGAATGGCCGAGGACAGGTTGCCCTGCGTACGGTTGCTGTCGATCTCGCCGACCATCTCGGACAGCGTCATGTTTCGCAAGCCCGAGATTTCCTTCATGCCACTCCAGAAGGCTTCCTCGAGACTGACGCTGGTCTTGTGCCCGGCGACGACGATCGAACGCTTGACGACGGGCGACTTCATGCGGCACCTCCATCGAGGTGGTGCCGATCGCGCACGTCGCCCGCCCGCTTGGCGGGGCGCTGGCTGGCGGCGTCCTCGGGCCTGACAGGCTCCGCTGGCGCGTCAACCGCGCGGCTCTTGAAGTGGTCGAGAACGAACAGGCGAATGGCCGAAGACAGGTTGCCCTGCGTGCGGTTGCTGTCGATCTCGCCGACCATCTCGGACAGCGTCATGTTTCGCAAGCCCGAGATTTCCTTCATGCCGTTCCAGAATGCTTCCTCGAGGCTGACGCTGGTCTTGTGACCGGCGACGACGATCGAGCGTTTGACGACGGGCGACTTCATGCGGCGCCCCCGTCGAGTTGATGCTGGTCGAGCAGATCGCTCGCCCGTTTGGTCTGCTGCTGATCGGCGACGCGTTCGGACTTGGTTCGTCCGAATCGCGCACGATTCGCTTCGGCCTGTCTTGCCGATTGCTCGCGCTCGCTGCGCTTCTTGTACCGTTTCAGATTGACTAATTGCCCCATCGCCGCCGCCTCAGATCGCGACAATTTTTCGAGGGCAGGAAAGATGCGCGAAACCGGTATCCGCTACTGCGGTACGCATACTCGCCGGTTCGGTCGTCATTTGCAAAAAATCCTCATCTCAATCGGGGTTGATCGGATCAAAACAAAAATGCCTCGCTCTGCGAAAACAAGGTTCTGGTGCTTGTCCACGGCCGAGCGTAACGAATGACTTTCAGTCAAACTGTCGCAAAGTCCGAGTATCTCGGTCTATAGCTATATCTACGTACCGTAACTACCCGTAGTAATCCGGGGGCGTATCAGTTCGGATGTATCATCTCGTCGGGCTGTACGAGTTAGTCGAATTCTGCATCCGAGACGAAGGCCAGTCTTATGTTTCTATTTTCAACGTTGCGCCATTTGCGCGCTCCGATTTTGCCACCTTTGCGGCATTGTCGTAGCCGATCTTTGGCGCAAGTGCGGTGACGAGATCAGGAAGCGTTGCATCAATTCGCGGATTCGTTGTTCGTCGGCACGAATTCCCGCGATGCATGTTCGGTGAAGGATCGCGCTGCGTCGCCGGGCAATCGAATTGAATTGATTGCATCATGCAATGCGCGAGCACGGCTTGTAGACGTTGAGCTCGAAGTGGCGGCCCTGGCTGCCGGCCACGGTGACTGCGGTGTGATGACCGAAAATCTAATTTAGCAGCAGACCATGGTCACGGCCTCGCACTGCGCCGGATTGACCTTGCCCGGCCTGATGGAGGAACCCGGTTCGTCGGGCACGGTGATACCGACCCGGTACATCTTACTTCGCGGCGTGGCTCGTCCGCTGCCGGCTATTTCTTGCGGAAGCGATCCAGCCGCACGACCTCGGCGCCCTCGCCGGACCTCGGCGGCTCTTCGTCCTTTTCCTCGACGACAGGGGCGGCGGGGGTGGTGTCCACCGCCGGTGTGGTGGGGGCGGGAGCCGGGGCGGCCGGCAGATTTCTAGCTGCTGTTTCCGCCATGATTTCGGCACTCTCCGAGGGCTCGAATTGCAGGCCGAACTGAACGGAGGGATCGAAGAAGCTCTTGATCGCGCTGAACGGAACAGCGAGCCGTTCGGGAATGCCGCCGAACGACAGTCCGACCTCGAACCGCTCCTCCGACACCACCAGATCCCAGAACTGGTGCTGCAGGATGATGGTCATCTCTTCCGGATATTGCGCGAGCAAACGTGGCGAGAGCTTTACGCCGTCCGCGCCGGACAGGAAGGTGATGAAAAAATGATGCTCGCCCGGCAGGCCATGGGTGGCGGCGTCGGTCAACACCTTCCGCAGCACGCCACGCAGCGCATCGCGCGCCAGCACATCGTATCGAATATGATCGGTCGCCATGGTCGTCCTATCGCGGTCGGTCCCTGCCGCCCGGTTCAGCCGGCGGTGGCGCTGGTCGCCCGATTCGCCTGTTTCACCGCAATGCTACTCCGCTGGAGGCCCAAGGCCAGCAATGTGTGCGGAACGATGACGGCCCTTCGAAATGAAGTGGAGGCTTCTGTTGCCAGGTGCCTCCGAACCCCGCCTAGCGGAGCTTAACCCACTAGGACTTTAGAATGGTCTTTCAAGCTGCATTACGCAGCCTGAGCAACCGGAGCAAAGTTGTCGTTGGCAACTATTGCAGTAGCCCGATAACGGCGGAACAATACCGGGAAAAAGCACGCCCTTTACGCCCTCGTCGATCCTGTTTCGCCCCCGCCGAAACCCGGCAAGTTCCAACTTGGCCGGGCTTGGGTGGAGGCGCCGGGTACCGCCCCCGGGTCCGAATGGTTTATTTCGACGGCGATTTATTTCCATAGCCGGCGAACCGGCACCCTCAATATAAGGCGCAGGACTTGAGAAAGACAGGGCCGATTTCTCGTCTGTGCCGCGGCGAAGGCAGGCATACGTCGAATTGGGTGGTTTCGGGCCCACCGGCACTCTAGTTTGGGCCATGCCCTCGAATACCCCGCCGGCCGCCGTTTCGGCGCCGGAAATCCCGATATCCAGCCCGCCTACCGTGTTCGCGCTGTTCTTGGCTTTCGCTAAGATGTCGCTTGCCGGTTTCGGCGGTGTGCTCGCATTCGCCCGGCGGGGTATCGTGGAGGAGCATCGCTGGATGACCGCGGAAGAGTTCAACGAAACTTTCGCGCTCTGCCATTTTCTCCCGGGGCCGAACATCGTGAACCTGTCGGTTGTGTTCGGCTCGCAGTTTCGCGGCGTCGCCGGCGCCATTGCGGCGTTCGCCGGTCTGGTCGGACCGCCCTTGATGCTGATGACCGTCCTCGCCGCGCTCTATGCCCGCTACGGCGACATCGAGGTGCTGCGGCGGCTTCTGGCCGGGGTTTCCTGCGGCGCGGTAGGCCTTCTGATCGCTGTGGTATCCAAGATGCTGCTGCCGCTCCTGAAGCGGCGGGATCTCGTCGGTCTTTTTGCCATGCTGGCGGTGTTCGTCGCGATCGGGCTGTTGCGGCTGCCGCTGCAGCTTGTGCTGCTGGTGGCCGTCCCGATCAGCCTCGTCATCACCTTTCTGCTGCGACGACAGGCCGCATGAACGGCGAATCCAATCCGATCAGGAGCCTCGTGGTCACCTTCGGCCTGATGTCGCTGTTCGCGGTGGGTGGCGCCAACGCCGCGATCCCCGAAATGCATCGCGTCGCGGTCGACATCCATCACTGGATGACCGACCGGGAATTCGCCGACATCTACGCGCTCTCCCAGCTCTCGCCCGGGCCGAACGTGCTGATCGTGACCTTGATCGGCTACCAGGTGGCGGGCCTTGCGGGTGCCCTGGTTGCCACGCTCGCGATGTGCGTGCCGACCGCAACCCTCGCCTATTACGTCAGTGGCTTCCTCGCCCGCTCCCGTCAAGCGCACTGGCCGGCGCTCGTCCAGGCGGCGCTGGTGCCGCTCTCGATCGGGCTGATGGCGGCGAGCGCCTTTGTCGTGGCGCAGGCGGCCGACCGGACCTGGATCGCCGTACTGGCGACCCTCGCCGCGGCCATACTCGCCTTTGCCACCCGGCTCAATCCGCTGTGGATATTGCTGGCGACCGGGGTCCTCGGCCTGGCAGGCCTGATCTGAGCGGCAGTTCCACCTCTTGCGGTTGGGATCGGGAGGAGACACTTTTCCGGGTATAATTGCGGCCAATGCCGAGTCGCCGCTGTCGAGCGGCCTCGTCGATCGCTACATTCGCGCTCCCTTGAGAAAACTTCGCCGCCGCCATGCACCAGTACCACGACCTGCTCGAACGGATTCTCGCCGATGGTGCCGAGAAGAGCGACCGCACCGGCACCGGCACGCTGTCGGTCTTCGGCCATCAGATGCGCTTCGATCTGTCGGCCGGATTTCCCATGCTCACCACCAAGCGCCTGCCATTGAAGGCGATCGTGCACGAGTTGCTCTGGTTCCTGAAGGGCGACACCAACGTCCGATATCTGCACGACCACGGCGTCACCATCTGGGACGAGTGGGCCGACGAGAGCGGCGACCTCGGGCCGGTCTACGGCTACCAGTGGCGGTCATGGCCGGCGCCGGACGGACAGCACATCGACCAGATCGCCAACGTGATCGACATGATCCGGCGCAACCCGGATTCGCGCCGGCTGATCGTCACGGCCTGGAATCCGGCCGATGTCGAGAAGATGGCGCTGCCGCCCTGCCACTGCCTGTTCCAGTTCTACGTCGTGAACGGCCGGCTGTCCTGCCAACTCTACCAGCGCTCGGCGGACGTGTTCCTCGGCGTGCCCTTCAACATCGCTTCCTACGCGCTGCTCACCATGATGGTGGCGCAGGTCAGCGGCCTGAAGCCGGGCGATTTCGTGCATTCCTTCGGCGACGTGCATCTCTATTCCAACCACGTCGAACAGGCGCGCCTGCAATTGACGCGACCCCCGCGCGCCCTGCCGGTGATGAAGATCAATCGCGAAGTCAGGGACATCTTCGGTTTCCGCTACGAGGATTTCGTGCTCGAAGGCTACGATCCGCATCCGCACATCAAGGCCGAAGTCGCAGTGTGAGCGGTTGAATGTCACTCGCCATCCATCGCGCGCGTCCTGACCAGATCGGCCTCATCTTCTCCCTGATCTGCGAACTCGCCGAATACGAGAAGCTGACGCACGAGGTCGAGGCCACCGAGGCCGATATCGCCGCCGCGCTGTTCGGCGAAAGGCCGCTTCTGTTCTGCGAGATCGCCGAGTGGGACGGCGAGGGTGTCGGCTTCGCGGTGTGGTTTCTCGATTTCTCCACCTTCTCCGGCCGCCACGGCATCTACCTGGAGGACCTGTTCGTCCGCCCGGCTTTTCGCGGCAAGGGCATCGGCAAGGCATTGCTGGCCGATCTTGCCAGGCAATGCGTCGAGAACGGCTGGTCGCGCCTGCAATGGGCGGTGCTCGACTGGAACACCCCCTCGATCGACTTCTACAAGTCGCTGGGCGCCGTCATGATGGGCGAATGGACGGGGTGCCGGCTCGACGGTCCGGCGCTCGCCGCGCTCGCGAAGCGGGCGCCGTGATGGAGACCGTTCTCATCGTCGCAATCGCCGACAATGGCGTGATCGGCCAGGCCGGCGCGATCCCGTGGCGGCTGAAGACGGACCAGGCGCGCTTCAAGGCGATCACGATGGGCAGGCCCGTGTTGATGGGGCGCAAGACCTTCATCTCGCTGCGCCGGCCGCTTCCCGGACGCACCAACATCGTCATCACTCGCGATGCGGATTTTCGCGCACAGGGCGCGGTGGTGACGACCTCGTTGGAGGCGGCGCGCGCGATCGCACGCGGCGACGCGCTGCGGCGTTCGGTCGCTGAGATCGCCGTGATCGGTGGTGCGGAGATCTACGCGCAATGGATGGACGCCGTCGACCGTCTCGAGATCACCGAGGTGCATGCACGCCCGGCGGGTGATAGCTGTTTTCCCGCGATCGATGCCGGAAAATGGCAGGAGGTCGCGCGCGAGCGCCACCCGGCGGGCCCGGCCGACAGCGCGAGCTTCTCCTTCGTGACCTATCGCCGACGAAAGTCGCATTAACCCCGTTCGGCAATGTTTACGTTGACAATTACCGGTTCGGGCATAGCTCTGGCTGCGTTGTAAGGGCGGGGGCCGTCCCTTATAAGCCTTCCGTATTGCGAGACCGGGGCGCTGTTGCCACGGGCCTTGCCGAGGAGAGTACCGATGCCGTGGAAGAATCAGGGCGGAGGCCCGTGGGGCTCGGGTCCAAGAGGGCCGTGGGGCTCCGGCCCGCAGCCGGTGGGCCCGAGGCCGCCCGACCTCGAGGACCTGTTGCGGCGCGGTCAGGACCGGCTCCAGCAGTTGCTTCCGGGCGGTTATTTCTCCGGCCTCGGAATCGCCCTGATCCTGGTCGGCATCGTCGCGATCTGGCTGGCGTCCGGCTTCTATCGCGTGCAGTCGGAGGAGCTCGGCATCGTGCTGCGCTTCGGCAAATATGTTGGCGATGCAGATCCGGGGCTGAACTATCACTGGCCCTATCCGATCGAGACCGTGCGGTTGCCGAAGGCGCTGCGCGTCAACACGATCTCCATCGGCATGACGCTGATCGACGATCCGACCCGGCGCGGCCGCACCATGCGCGACGTGCCGGAAGAGAGCCTGATGCTGACCGGCGATGAGAACATCGTCGACGTCGATTTCACGGTGCTCTGGCGCATCAAGCCGAAGGGCGCCGCCGACTATCTCTTCAACATCCAGAATCCCGAAGGCACCGTGAAAGCGGTCGCCGAGAGCGCGATGCGCGAAATCGTCGGCAAGTCCAACATCCAGCCGATCCTGACCGGCGCGCGCACCACCACGGAGCAGGCGGTGCAGGGCCTGATGCAGAAGACGCTCGACAATTACGGCTCCGGCATCCAGATCACCCAGGTCCAGATGCAGAAGGTCGATCCGCCGGCGCAGGTGATCGATTCGTTCCGCGACGTGCAGGCGGCGCGCGCCGATCTCGAGCGGTTGCAGAACGAGGCGCAGACCTACGCCAACCGTGTCGTGCCGGACGCCAAGGGCCGCGCCGCGCAGATCACCCAGGCGGCCGAAGGCTACAAGCAGCAGGCGATCGCGGAAGCGAGGGGCCAGAGCGCCCGCTTCCTGAAGGTGTACGAGGAATACAAGAAGGCGAAGGACGTCACGCGCGAGCGGATCTATCTCGAAACCATGGAGCGCGTGCTCGGCGGCTCCGAGAAGCTGATCTATGACGGCGCCGCCTCGGGCCAGGGCGTCGTGCCCTATCTGCCGCTTCCCGAATTGTCGCCGCGCAAGCCTCCGCCCGCCACGACGGGCCAGGCCGGGCAGGCCAACGGAGGCACGCGATGAGGTCTCCCGTCACAGGCATCGTCGTGCTGATCCTGCTGCTGGTTGCGGCGATCGTCGCCTATGGTTCGGTTTTCACCGTGGAGCAGACCGAGCAGGCGCTGGTGGTGCGGCTCGGCCAGCCGGTGAAGGTCGTCACCGATCCCGGGTTGAACTTCAAGGTGCCGTTCGTCGACAGCGTGATTTCGGTCGACAAGCGCATCCTGGATCTCGAGAACCCCTCGCAGGAGGTGATCGCCTCCGATCAGAAGCGGCTCGTGGTCGACGCCTTCGCCCGCTACCGCATCAAGAACGCGCTGAAATATTATCAGAGCGTCGGCTCGATCCAGGCCGCCAACCTGCAATTGACGACGCTGCTCAACGCCGCGTTGCGCCGCGTGCTCGGCGAGGTCACCTTCATCCAGGTGGTGCGCGACGAGCGCGAGGCCCTGATGAAACGCATCCGCGACCAGCTCGACGAGGAGGCCGACGGCTACGGCATCGAGGTGGTCGACGTGCGCATCCGCCGCGCCGACCTGCCGGAGCAGAACAGTCAGGCGGTCTATACGCGAATGCAGACCGAGCGGCAGCGCGAGGCCGCCGAGTTCCGCGCGCAGGGCGGCCAGAAGGCGCAGGAAATCCGCTCCAACGCCGATCGCGAGGCCACCGTGATCGTTGCCGAGGCCAACTCGAAGGCCGAGCAGACCCGTGGCGAAGGCGACGCCGAGCGCAACCGGCTGTTTGCCGAGGCCTACACCCAGGACCCTGATTTCTTCTCGTTCTACCGTTCGATGACGGCCTACGAGAACGGCCTGAAGAGCAACGACACGCGCTTCCTGCTGCGGCCCGAATCGGACTTCTTCCGGTATTTCGGCAACCCGTCGGGCAAGCCGGAAGCGGCGGCGCCGGCTTCGGCTGCGAAACCGTGAATGCCGAGATCGCGTTCCGCGTTTCACGCAGTGGGGGTCTGAGTTGACAGCGGCGGGTCGAAGCGCAAGTTTCGCTGGCCGCCATCACGAGAGCCGGCTGCCGTAACGAGAAGCGCGAACCGGGAGGTCCATATCCGATGAGGTCCATAGCGTTTGCCGACTTCCTCATCGGTGTGGGCATCCTGTTCGTTCTCGAAGGGCTGATGTTTGCCGCGAGCCCGAGCTGGATGCGGCGGGCGATGAAGAGCGCGCTGGCGACCCCGGACAACGTGCTGCGCGCGGTGGGCATCGGCTCTGCGGTGCTCGGACTGATCCTGATCTGGGCGGTCCGCCGTCCGATCTGACGCCACGGGTCACTCCGGCAACGGCATTGTGAGAAGGCAACGTCGGGTTTTTGCCGTATTGGATGCCACCTAATGGCGCCCTATCCGGCAGGCCCAGGCTTGCGTCGCCGCCCCGTTCGGGCGCAGTGTGGACGCCGAATGCCGCTTTGCTTGGCACCCATTCTTTCTTTGGAGAAAAGCTATATGACCGCTGTGACAGCAGCTATGAGCCATCGCCTGCGTCCCGTGCTCGCCGCCGCCCTGGTCGGCGCGGCCTGCGCGCTCGGCTCGGCGCCGGCTTCGGCGCGCGGGCCCGAAGGCATTGCCGACGTCGCCGAGAAGGTAATCGATGCGGTGGTCAACATCTCGACCTCGCAAACTGTGGAGGCGAAGGCTGACGGCAAGGGCGCCATGCCGCAACTGCCGCCGGGATCGCCGTTCGAGGAATTCTTCGACGATTTCTTCAAGAACCGC
>NZ_JAFAVV010000233.1 GCF_019242285.1 Bradyrhizobium sp. | reverse complement strand
GCCACCACGCAATCTCGTGGTGAGCGGATTATATCGCTATGTGCGCAATCCGATTTATGTTGCAGTCGTTGCCGTCATTCTTGGTCAGGCGGTGTTATTCGCCGACTGGCATCTCCTCGGCTACGGCACGTTGCTCTGGCTCTTTTTTCACACTTGGGTAGTTGCCATTGAGGAGCCGGGGCTCCGCGAAAGCTTCGGAGCCGAGTATGAAAACTATTGCGCCAATGTGCCGCGCTGGCTTCCCCGTCTCGCTGCGCGAGCCGTCTAACCGATTTGATGTTCGGTGAGGTCGAAACGTCTGAATCTGGCCCAGGCGGCATCATGAACCGCTTGCCGCCGGCATCGTGGCCGTCAAGGGCGTGCTCGACCTGATGAGCTATGCAACCAAGCTCGGCAAGCAGACGATCGAGGTACTCAACGAGAACTCACGGGGCGGATCATGATCCGCCGTCACGAGAATTCCGAGACGGCGGGTTACGCCTTCGGCCGCAACCCGCCCTGCGCGCTAGCGGCAGGCCGGATAGCCGAAGCGCTTGACGATGTCGCGGCCTGAGATCGGATGAAAGGTGAACGTATCCATGTAGTGGTTGTCGGTGACGTACTGGCGCAAGGCGGCGTTATACTTGCTGAGCATTTCCTGCGTGGTGGAGGGATTGATGATGCCTTTCTGCATCGAACCGCCGGCGTGAAACAGCAGGGTCGCGCCCGGTGCAATGCAGACGTTGCGTATCGAGAGAAACATCGTGCAGGCGGATTGACAGTGACCGTCGATGCGAAAGCGCTCGCCCGACGCATTGTACTGCCGGATCACGGCCAGGAACTGCTCAAAAACGGCTCGGTTGGGTGCGCCGTAGCCCATGTGCAGCGCTGATACGGAGCCGTCGGCATGGGCCGGCTGTCCCGCGAAAGCGCAGAAGATGTAAAAGAGCGCGAGCCTGCTCGACGCGCGCACCAATTGTTGCCACCTATGCAGGGCGCCCTCCCAGATCGATTGAATTTTGATTGACACTTGCGTCCCGAAAGGTACGCGAGACTCGGAATTCGAATGAAGGACGCAATTTGGGCGCCGACCGACGGAAGTCAAGTGGATCGCGCGCAGCGCCTGGGGCGGATCATGATCCCCCGTTGCGCGAATGCAGAACGGCGGGTTACGCCTTGGGCTCCAACCTGCCCTCGAGATTGGAGCGACCAGGCTCGACGGGCGAATCGACGTCGGTTCTTGGACCGGCGCTTACGCTCCCGATGCGTTGAGCACGCGAAATCGCGTGCGCGACGGGACGAATTTCGTGAGGCGCTTCAAGGTGGAATCGGGTGTCCAGATCGCCGCGCAAAAATATTTTCCTTTCTTTTTTACCGAAATTAACGCATTATGTCGCCATCCCGCTCCGACACGAGGGGCGTATCGCGATCGTCACGACACGCGGGGCGGGGATGCGGTGGACGCGACGGGGCTGCTGGACGAGCGGCATCGGGGCGGACGGCAAAGGCGTGTGGTCCTGATATCCCGACGCTGATATCAAGTCTCGCGGATGATGAGCTGCGAGGCGATGGTGGCCAAGAAGCCCGGCGCACCAGGGAGAGCGCGCTATACGCCGTAAAACCATCGCGCAGGGAAGGCCGGGTTATCAGGCTGAACCTGTGGTCCTGCCCCGTGCGTTCTTGTTGCACGGGGGCCATGGGTGCCAGCCGGCACCCGGTCTTCCCTGCGCCCTCGATCGAGAGGGACATGACGACGCCAATCGACTCGGGGCCTCGGCGGCCCGCGAGAGCGATCGCGGCTGAAAACCAGCTGTCTGATATGCGAATCCGCGCCGACGATGGCCCTTGCGCCGCCCGATTTGTGCGGGCACTCTTTGAGGCAAATTCGGTGCGATGCGCCGGCGAAAAATCCAAAGGAAGCGCTCATGTCGTCCCTGCGGATCGACTGCGACATCCATCCCGCGGTGGGCGGGACGCGCACCACGCTGTTGCCCTATCTCGACGACCACTGGAAAGAGCAGGTGGTGAGCCGCGCAATCGACGGCCTCGATCTCACGAGCTATCCGCCGAACATGCCGCTCTCGGGCCGGCCGGACTGGCGGCCCGCCGGCGGCAAGCCGGGCAGTGACTTCAAGATGGTCCAGCGCGGCGCATTCGAGCAGCTCGGGTCGAGCCACGCCATCTGCAACGTGCTGTACGGCGCGCAGGCGGTGTTCGATCCCTACATGGCGTCCGGCTTCTGCAAGGCGATCAATGACTGGATCGCGGCCGAGTGGCTGTCGCAGGACATGCGGCTGCGCGCGTCGATCGTGGTGCCGATGCAGGCGCCGGATCTTGCGGTCGAGGAGATCGAGCGCCGCGCCGGCGACCGTCGCTTCGTATCGATCCTGGTGCTGGCGCAGGGCGAGACCTTGCTCGGCCGGCGGCACTTCTGGCCGGTCTACGCGGCCGCGGAGAAGCACAAGCTGCCGCTCGCGATCCATGCCGGCAGCCAGTACCGCACGGCGCCGAGCTCGGTCGGCTGGCCGTCCTATCGCTACGAATATTACTTCGTCGAGGCGGCGGCGTTTCAGGCGCAGCTTTTGAGCCTGATCTATGAGGGCGTGTTCGGCAAGTTTCCGGGGCTGAAGGTCGTGCTGATGGAATCCGGCGTGAGCTGGCTGCCCGCCTTCATGTGGCGCGCCAACAAGACCTGGCGCGGCGTGCGGGTCGAGGTGCCCTGGGTCGAGCGCGAGCCGGCTGCGCTGATCCGCGATCATGTCCGCGTCACCATGCAGCCGTTCGACGCGCCGCCGGACGCGGGCGGCGTCGAGGACGTCATCGACCAGATCGGCTCGGACCAGATGTTCCTGTTCGCCTCCGACTATCCGCACTGGCAGTTCGACGGCGACGACCCGATTCCACCGAACCTGCCCAAGAGCATCGTCGCGCGCATGTGCGCCGACAACCCGCTGGAGACGTTCCCGCGGCTGAAGCTGGACGCGTGAAGCATGTTGATATTGAACGCAGCCATCGCGGCAGCGAAGGTGCTTCACCTCTCCCCATCGGGGCTAAGGTGTGCACACCTTAGCCCTACGGGAGAGGTGAAATCTGCGGCTGCTTCGAGCGCCAGTAAATTTGAGCGCTAATAAAGGAGGATCGCATGAGTGACGTCATCGACCGCCCTATCCTCGAGAAGGAAGCGACCGCTGCGACGCGGCTGCGCATCATCGATTGCGATGTTCATCCGAGCATCCATGCCCATTCCGACCTGAACGCGTTCCTGCCGAAACGCTGGCAGGAGCACATGAAGACCTATGGCAGCCATCTGCGCACGCCCTACATCTACACCACACCCTATCCGCGCTCCTCGCCTTTGATCGCGCGGCGCGATGCGTGGCCGCCGACCGGCGGGCCGCCGGGCTCCGATCTCGCCTTCATGCGCAAGCAGCACCTCGATCCGCTCGACATCGAGTTCGGCATCCTGCAGGTGCTCGACCTCTTCATCTTCTCGCAGCAGAACCTCGAATTCGGCGCCGCGATCCAGCGCGCCATCAACGACTGGCAGCTCGCGTTCTGGGCGCATCGCGATCCCAGGCTGAAGGCGTCGATCCTGGCCGGGCAGGACGACACCGAGCTTGCGATCGCCGAGATCGAGCGCTGCGCCAAGACCGGTGAATACATCCAGATCAACGTGTCGCCGCGCGCCAACGAGCCGCTCGGCCGCCGCCGCTACTGGCCGATCTATGCCCGCGCCCAGGAGCTCGGCCTGCCGCTCGGCATCCATGTCGGCGGCTATGGTGGCCACGCGCCGACCGGCAGCGGCTGGCCGTCCTATTACTGCGAGGAGCACCAGTCGAACGCGCACACCATGGCCGCGCAGCTCGCGAGCCTCGTCATCGAGGGCGTGCCGGAGCGCTTCCCGAAATTGAAGATCGTGTTCATCGAGGGCGGCTTCGGCTGGATCGCCTCCGCCATGTGGCGGATGGACGCCCATTTCGAGCGCTTCCGCAACGAGGTGCCGCATCTGAAGCGCAAGCCGTCCGAATATGTGCGCGAGCAGTTCTGGTTCACCACCCAGCCGATCGACGAGCCCGACGAGGCGAAACATCTGCGCCAGCTCATCGAATGGGTCGGCATCGATCGCCTCCTGTTCTCGTCGGATTATCCGCACTGGGACTATGACGATGCGCGTTACGCCTTCAAGACGCCGCTGACGGAGACCGAGAAGAGCAAGATCTTCAACGCCAACGCCCGCGCGGTCTACAAGTTCTGATGCCCCGTCACATCGTCGCCCGCACAACCGACATCCCGCCCGGCGGCAACAAGGTCGTGGCGGTCGACGGCCGCGACATCGTCGTGTTCCACGTCAATGGCGAGTTCTTCGCGTTGCTCAACCGCTGTCCGCACGAGGGCGCGCCGCTGGACAAGGCGGCCTGCGTCGCGCGATTGATCTCTCCGGAGCCCGGAGTCTATCAGCGCTCACGGATCGGTGAGCTGTTGCGCTGCCCGTGGCACGGCTGGGAATTCGACATGCGCAACGGCCAGTCCTGGTTCGACCCAAAGCGGTTCAAGGTCCGTTCCTATCCGGTGGCGGTCGAAACCGGCGAGGAACTCGCCGAGGAGATGAAAAAGGGCCCGTATGTCGCCGAGACCTTTCCTGTGCACATCGAGGACAGCTATGTCGTCCTGGAGGCCTGAAGCCGGATTCCGCGCTTGGACTGTCACATGGATGCGCTAAAAGCAGCCGGCGTTTCCATGGCGGGGTTTGGGTGAATGTCGAAACAGGCGATGCGTGAAGAGGCCGAGCGGCTGATCCGCGAATCCATGGCGAAGAAGCCGCTGGTCATCAAGCAGGGCAATACCCGCGTCGATGCGGTCTGCGGCAAATGCGGTGCGCCGAACCGTCTCTCGGCCGAGCGCGGTGCCCGCCGCGTGCAGTTCGCCTGCAAGGAATGCGGCCACAAGCAGGAGACGCTGTAGGAGCGGCGGTTCGCAGTGCTACTTGAACACCGCGCAGAAACAGCTCCGGTCGGGCGCGACCAGCGAGGGCGAACGCAGCGAGACGTGGGACCACCATGCATCCAGCGCCTCGCGGTTGCAGGCGAGCTTCACGCTCATGCCGGAAGCGAACCT
Source organism: Bradyrhizobium sp. (assembly GCF_019242285.1). Lineage (GTDB taxonomy): Bacteria > Pseudomonadota > Alphaproteobacteria > Rhizobiales > Xanthobacteraceae > Bradyrhizobium. The sequence continues at coordinate 12,659 of NZ_JAFAVV010000233.1, read as the reverse complement.
GATCCAGTCGGCGAAGTGATGGCTGGACACTGCGATCACCAGGGGGATGTCGGCATCGATGGCGCGCGCGATCACGTGACCGAGGCCCTTGCCGTCGCGCTCGCGCTTGCCGAAGCGGTTGATGATCACGAGATCGGCGCCGTCGTCGACCGCGCGGACGACCCGGGCGCCGGCATCCTCGAGCCGGCGGATGTCCAACCGGCAGCCGGTCGCGGCCGGGTCGAACTCCTGCGCCAATGTCAGCGTCTCGCCGCTGTGCACCAGCAGCGCCGACAGGCTGGAATCGGCGCACTGGCCGGCCTGCACCATGCCGACCGCGCGAAAACCTTTCGCGTTCAGGTCGGCGGCAAATGCGCGCAGCAGCTCGTCGGGGTCGTCGTGCGGCTCGTAGACCAGGGCGGCGAGGTCGCATTGTGCGTCGAACATGATGACCCTCGTTGATTTCCCCAGCCCCGCCGTCGGAACGAGGGATCGCGGCACTCTTCCGCGATCCCATCACCCCTGCTTACGCGCTGGCGCCCGGCCCGTTGATGATCTGAAGCTGGGTGAACTCCGCCAGACCCTCCTCGGCGAACTCGGTGCCGATGCCGGACTGCTTGGCGCCGCCGAACGGGATGTGCGGGGCCATGTCGAGATGCTTGTTGATCCAGACCGTGCCGGCCTCGATCTGTTGCGCGACCTCATGAGCACGCTTGGTGTCGGACGACCAGACCGACGCGCCGAGGCCGTAGGTCGTGGCGTTGGCGCGGCGGATCACGTCATCCTTGTCGGAATATTTGATCACCGGCAGCACCGGACCGAACTGCTCCTCGTCGACCAGCCTCGAGCCCTCCTGGATGTCGCGCACGATGGTCGGCTCGATGAAATAGCCGGGCCGATCCATCGCCGAGCCGCCGGCGATCACGTTGCCGTTCCTGCGGGCGTCCTCGAGGAAGGCCTTCACCTTCTCGTACTGCATCCTGTTCTGCAGCGGCCCGAGCTTGGTGCCCTGCTTGGAGCCGTCGTCGACCACGGTGTTCTTGGCGATCGCGACCAGCTCGTCGCAGAGCTGATCATAGACGGATTCATGAACGTAGAGCCGCTTGATGGCGAGGCAGACCTGGCCGGAATTCTGGAACGCACCTTCGAAGATGCCCGGCGCGACCTTCTTCGGATCGACGTCGTCGAGCACGATGCCGGCGTCGTTGCCGCCGAGCTCGAGCGTGATCCGCTTCAGGGTCTGCGCCGCGCTCGCCATCACCTTCTGTCCCGTCGCAGACGAGCCGGTGAAGGAGATCTTGCGGATGTCCGGGTGCTTGGTCATGAAGTCGCCGAGGTCGTTGGCGTCGGTGATGACGTTGAGCACGCCCTTGGGCAGGATGTCCTTGATCGGCTCGGCGAAGCGCAGCGTCGAGAGCGGCGTGGTCGGCGCAGGCTTCACCACCAGCGTGTTGCCGGCGAGCAGCGCCGACGGCAGCTTGAAGCTGAGGATCAGGAGCGGATAGTTCCAGGGAATGATGGCGCCGACGACGCCGAGCGGCCGGCGATAGGCTTCGACCTTGCGGTCGCCGGAATTCTCGATCACCTTCATCGGCAGCTCCAGCGAGCCGAGATAGCGGAAGAATGCCGCCATGCCGAGCACCTCGCCGGTCGCGTCCGCCAGCGGCTTGCCCTGCTCGCTGGTGAGGATCCGCGCCAGCTCGCCCGAATGGGCCTCGATCACGTCGGCCATCTGGGTCACGAGCTTGCGGCGCTCCTCGATCGGCGTCGCGGCCCAGGCCGGATAGGCGGCCTTCGCGGCGGCGACGGCGCGGTCGAGCTGCTCCTTGGAGGCGCGCGGGCACTGCACCAGCACTTCCTCGGTCGCAGGGTTGAGGACCGGCATGGTGAGGTCCCCGGGGACCATCTGGCCGTCGATCAGAAGGTTGTAGTCGCTCATAGGCTATGCTCTCCCTTGGGTTCGGCCCGTTCAGCCTTCGTTATATCGCAATCGATATCACGAATGACGGCCGAAGACCATGGCTGGCGCGTGCAATCGCGGCTGGACAAGGGCTTCGATCACGATATATTTTTGAGCATATAACGAAGCTGGTGCGGAGCGTGCCGATGGAGATCGAGACCCAGTCGCTGACGAGCTGCGAGGTCTCCTCGGACGGCGGCGCGATCTCGCTCGGCTTCGTCGATTCCGCAGGTCAGCCTCAGACCATCCGACTGTCGATCAACCAGGTCGGCGCGCTGGCGATGACGCTGCCGGCGCTGATCAGCAAGGCGCTGCAGACCCGCTACGGCGACGACAGCCTGCGCTATGCCTATCCGCTGCAGTCCTGGCTGGTCGAGCAGTCCTCGGATCCGAGCCAGGTGATGGTGACGCTCTGCACGGTGGACGGCTTCAGCGTCTGCTTCTCGCTGCCCCGCGCGCAGCAGAGCGAGCTCGGCGAGGCGCTGGTCGCGGAGTGCACTGCCGAAGTGAGCCGACCAAACTAGCTGCGAGTCCGTATTTCGTGGGTGGGTAGCGAAGCGCAACCCGCCGCTCGTCCGCACGAAATGACGGGCTACGCCTTCGGCTGACCGACCCTACAGCTCCTCGCCGGATCAAGCACCTTTCACGAACGCGGCGAATGCATCGCCATAGTCCTTGTGCCAGCGCGACAGCGGCGGGCGGTTCTCGACGATGTCGCCGGCCGCCCACAGGATGCGTCGCTCGTCGAGGCTGCGCGGCACGTCGTTGTCCGGGCAGAGAATGTAGAAGTCGCCAGCCGCGACATGCTCGATCATGAAGTCGACGGTCTGTTCCGCCGTCCAGGCGCCGGCCGGCTTCTCGGTGCGGCCGCGCGCGGTGAGGCCGGTGAAGACAAAACCCGGGATGAGCAGATGTGCGCTCACCTGGCAGTTCGGCGTGCTGCGCAATTCGTGCTGCAGAGCCTCGGTGAACGCCTTTACGCCGGCTTTGGAGACATTGTAGGCGGCATCACCGGGCGGCGTGGTGATGCCCTGTTTCGAGCCCGTGTTGATGATCAGGCCCGGCCGGCCACGCGCGACCATACCGGGGGCGAACACCTGCGAGCCGTTGATGATGCCCCAGAGATTGACGGCGAGGATCCGCTCCCAGGTCTCATGCGGGCCGAACATCCCGCTGCCCGGCTGGATGCCGGCATTGTTCATCACGATGTCGGCGCCGCCGAACCGCCGCTCGACCGCGCGCGCGAGCTCCTTGACATCGTCGATATTGCCGACGTCGGTCACCGTCGTCATCACGCGGTCGGCGCCGGCAGCGATCGATGACAATTTCGTGGAGGCCGCTTTCAGGCGGTCCTCGCCGAGGTCGGCAATACAGACCTTCATCCCCATCTGGACGAAGCGCGTCGCGGCGGCGAGCCCGATGCCGGACGCGCCTCCGGTGATCACGGCGACATGGCCTTCTGACATGACGGGATGCGGCACGGGAAACTCCTGCAAAATGACCGGACGTCAGTGGACTATGCCACAGAGCCACGATGGTTTCACCCGGCCGGGCATAGGAGGTCTTCCTGCAGTCCGGGGCGGACGGCTTTACCGAAATGGCTCGACGTTGTAGAAAGATAAATATAACGATCGCGCCAGATCGTCGCAGAAACCCGTTTCAACGACATCGAGGGAGAGCAGCATGGCTGTATCACAGGCTATTCCGATCACGCGCCATCCATATGCGGACGGCTCCTACAAGAAGATGCTGATCGAGGGCCAATGGGTCGATGCCGCCTCCGGCAAGCGCTTCGAGACCCTCAATCCCGCGACCGGTGAGGTGCTGGCGACCGTCGCCGAGGGTGACGCCGGGGACGTCAACCACGCGGTCGCCGCCGCTCGCCGCGCCTTCGAAGGCCCGTGGAGCAAGGTCAAGCCGTTCGAGCGGCAGAGCCTGCTGCTCAAGCTCGCCGATCTCGTCGAGAAGAACTTCGAGGAATTGTCGCAGCTCGACACGCTCGATATGGGGGCGCCGATCAGCCGCACCCGCGGCAACAAGCTCCGCGTGCTCGGCATGCTGCGCTATTACGCAGGCCAGGCCACCGCGCTGCACGGCGAGACCATCGAGAACTCGCTGCCCGGCGAGATCTTCTCCTACACGCTGAAGGAGCCGGTCGGCGTGGTCGGCGCCATCATTCCCTGGAACGGGCCGCTTGGCGCCAGCGTCTGGAAGATCGGGCCCGCGATCGCGACCGGCTGCACCGTGGTGCTGAAGCCGGCGGAGGAGGCGCCGCTGACCTCGCTGCGGCTTGCCGAGCTCTGCCTGGAAGCCGGCGTGCCGCCCGGCGTCGTCAACGTGGTGCCGGGCTACGGCGAGACCGCGGGCGCGGCGCTCGCCTCCCATCCGGACGTCGACAAGGTCGCCTTCACCGGCTCGCATCTCACGGGCCAGTCGATCGTGCGCGCATCCGCCGGCAATCTGAAGCGCGTCTCGCTCGAGCTCGGCGGCAAGTCGCCGGACATCGTGTTCGCGGATGCCGATCTCGATGCGGCGGTGCCGGGTGCCGCGATGGCGGTGTTTGCGAATTCGGGGCAGATCTGCTCCGCCGGCACGCGGCTGTTCGTCGAGAGCAAGGTCTATGACGAGTTCGTCGGCCGTGTCGCCGAGTTCGGCAAGAAGCTGAACGTCGGCAACGGGCTCGATCCGAACACGCAGATCGGTCCGCTGGTATCGCAGCAGCAGCTCGAGCGCGTCTCGGGCTATTTCGACATCGGCCAGAAGGAGGGCGCCAAGGCGCTCGCCGGCGGTGCGCGGCTCACCGAGGGCGCGATGTCCAAGGGCTATTTCGTGCCGCCGACCGTGTTCGCCAACGTCCAGGACAACATGCGGATCGCGCAGGAGGAGATTTTCGGTCCCGTGATCTCCGCGATCTCGTTCAAGGACTCGGACGACCTGATCAAGCGCGCCAATGCCACGACCTTCGGTCTCGGCTCCGGCGTGTGGACCACCAATGTCTCCAAGGCCCACCAGGTAGCGAAGGCGCTGCGCGCCGGATCGGTGTGGGTCAATTGCTATCAGGCCATGGATCCGGCGGTGCCGTTCGGCGGCTACAAGATGAGCGGCTACGGCCGCGAGTCCGGCAAGCAGCACGTCGAGGAATATCTCAATGTCAAGGCAGTGTGGGTGAAGACGGCCTGAGGCGGCTTGTTTCATGCGAGTCTGTAGGGTGGGCAAAGGCGCGCAGCGCCGTGCCCACCCTTCCTGCGACAGCACGCTTCTGAATGGTGGGCACGCTTCCACCTTGGCGCGTTGAACGACCGTGCATTTGCTCGCTTAGCCCACCTACGGAGCTTACCTCACTAGTTCACCGCGTTGCTCAGCATCACCTCGATCAGCTTGGCGCCGGGGCGGTTGAAGGCGTCCGACAGTTTCGGCTTCAGCTCGGCGGGATCGCTGATCCGGATCGCCTCAAGCCCGAGCGACTTTGCGAGCCCTGAGAAATCCACCGGCGGATCGACGAAATCCATGCCGACATAACGGTCGTCGCCATGGAAGGCGAGGAGCCGCTGCTTGATGATGCGGTAGCCGCCGTTGTTGGCGATCACCACATTGAGCGGCAGCTTGTGGTTGGCCGCGGTCCACAGCGCCTGGATCGAGTACATCGCGCTGCCGTCGCCGGAGAAGCACACCACTGGCCGCGCCGGATTGGCGAGGCTGATACCGACGGAGGCCGGCAGGCCCCAGCCGATCCCGCCGGAGGCCAGTGCGTGATAGCCGTAGCGGTCGCGGTGCGGGCGCAGCGCGTTGAGCTGCCGGCCGGAGGTCAGACCCTCGTCGACCAGGATCGCCTGCTCCGGCATCACCTCGACGAGGCGCAGGGTCAGGTAGTCGGGATCGATCGGCGCCTTGCCGCTCGCTTTCGAAATCTGCTCGATCAACGGCTTCCGCCGCGCGCTCCAGTTCTTTGGCGCCAGCTCCGCCAGCCCCTGCTTCGCGCGCGTCTCCAGCGCGGCCCCGCCCGCTTCCTTCAGCGCGGGGATTAACGCACGCAGCGTCTCCTTGACGTCGGCCTTGATCGCGAACTCGGCGCCGTAGTTCTTGGCGATGTCCCAGTCAACCAGGCCGATCTGCGCGATCGACAAGCCGTCCGGCAGCGGATCGACCTCGCTATAGACCGACATGCGCAATGGCTCGGCGCCGAGCGCAATCATCAGATCGTAGGGCGAGAGCACCTCACGCACCTGCTTCTGCAGGCGCGACAGTGCGCCCATGAAGCTCGGGCTCTCGGAGAGGAAATGCGCGCCATAGGGCGTCGACTGCTGATAGGCCGGACAGCCGAGCACGGAGGCGAGCTCGGCGGCCTCTGCCAGCGCATCGCTTTTCACGATCTCGTCGCCGGCGATGACCACCGGGCGCTGGGCTTTCAGGACGCGCTGGACCAGCGCCTGCAACGACTCCTCCGACGGCCGGACGCGCGTATCGATCCGGGTCGAGCGGCCGAGATCGATGCCGGCCTCGGCATTGAGAATGTCGCCGGGCAGCGAGATGAACACCGGACCGGTCGGCGGCGTGGTCGCGATCTTGGCGGCGCGGCGCACGATCCGCGGCAGGTCCTCCAGCCGCGTCACCTCGACCCCCCATTTCACCAAGGGCTCCGCCATCCGCACCAGCGGGCCGTAGAGCAGGGGCTCGGTCAGGCCGTGGCCCTGCTCCTGCTGGCCGGCAGTCAGGATCATGGGCGTGCCCGTGAACTGCGCGTTGTAGAGCGAGCCCATCGCATTGCCGAGGCCGGGCGCGACATGGACGTTGCATGCGACCAGCCTGCCGGAGGCACGGGAAAAGCCGTCGGCGATCGCCACCACCAGGCTCTCCTGCATCGCCATCACATAGGTGAGGTCCGGATGGTCCTTCAGCGCATGCATGATCGGCAATTCGGTGGTGCCGGGATTGCCGAACAGATGGGTGATGCCTTCGTCCTTGAGCAGCGCCAGGAACGCCGAGCGCCCGGTGATCTTGTTCTTCATGTCTCCTCCTCGCTTAGCGCCACATCACCAGACTTGCATGGCTCCGGCAACCGGGCGCGGTCATGGCTGCGTTGCGCGCGAGATCGACGGCGTGGTACTTATTTCAGCACTTGCTCGGTGCACCCTCTCCCACAAGGGGAGAAGGATGAGCAGCGAGTTCGCGGCGATCCGCTTTATCCAGATATCATCACCCATCAGAACATTCCCTCGCGCTCCTGCCGCTTCTTTTTCTTCGAGCGCTGCCAGACGATGCCTGGAAAGCCCTTCAGCGGCACCAGGGGCTCGCCGGTATAGGCCCATTCCTGCAGCTCCTCGATGGCGATGTGATAGAGCGGCTGCCGGCCGGTGCGACTGTCGAACAGCGCGCGGGGGATGTTCACCGTGTGCGGCCAGCGCGGACGTTCGTAGGTGAGCGACGTGCCGCAAATGGCGCAGAAGCCGCGCACGGTTTTGGTCGCCGCATCCTCATAGCGCGTGATGTCGGCTTCGCCTCGCGTGATGCGGAAGCGCTTGCGCCAGCTCCCGACATAGGTCGCATAGGCCGCGCCGTGCGCGCGCCGGCTCGCGGCGGAATGGTCGTGCCAGGCCCAGCGCGCCGGCACGTCGATTTCGAAGACGACCGCGCCGCACAGGCACTGGCCTTTGGCGATGCCGGCTGCTGGAGCTGCTCTGGCCATTGCGCGCGCCCGCTCTTGTAGCCCGGATGAGGAGCAACATCCAGGCGCATTGCCTCGTGGGTCCCGGATGTCGCTTCTGCCTTCGCTCTTCGAGCTTCGGCGGACAAGTCATTCATCCGCTCTACGTCGTCGCGTCACGCCGGCTCCATCGCATCATGGGTGGGATAGTCGGTGTAGCCCTCGGCCTCGCCGCCATAAAAGGTCTTGCGGTTGTAGGGTGTCAGCGGGAAGCCTTGCTGCAGCCGGCGCGGCAGGTCCGGGTTGGAGATGAAGATGCGGCCGAACGCGATGGCGTCGGCGTGGCCTTCCGCGATGGCGGCCTCCGCAATGTCGCCGGTGAAGCCGCCGGCGGAGATCAGGACGCCCTTGACGATCGGGCGGAACAGCACCATCGCCGAGGGCACGTTCTGCCAGTTCACCTCGGCGCGGCCGGCGCCCGAGGAGCGCGGCTCGATGAAGTGCAGATAGGCGAGGTGGAGCGGATTGAGCCTTTCGATCGCGTGGGTGTAGAGCGGCATCGGGTCGGCTTCGCCGGAGCCGTTGGCGATGCCATAGGGCGACAGCCGAACGCCGACGCGCTCCGCGCCCCACACCGCGATCACGGCCTCGGTCACCTCCATCAGGAAGCGCACGCGGTTCTCGATCGATCCGCCATACTGATCGGTGCGCAGGTTGGTGTGCGAGTGCAGGAACTGTTCGATCACATAGCCGTTGGCGCCGTGGATTTCCACGCCGTCGAAGCCTGCCGCCAGCGCGTTGCGCGCGCCGCTGCGGAACGCCTCGATGAGGCCGGCGATCTCGCTCGTCCGAAGCGCGCGCGGCGTCTCATAGGTCGTGACCCGGCCGTCCGCGGTCATGGTTTTCAGATCGGTCGGGATCGGCACCGCCGAGGGCGCGACCGGCAGCCCACCGCCGGGCTGGAACGAGGAGTGCGAGACGCGGCCGACATGCCAGAGTTGCAGGAAGATGACGCCGCCCTTGGCGTGGACGGCGTCGACCACCTCGCGCCAGCCCTCGACCTGTGCCTGCGAATAGATACCGGGCACGCCGGGACTGCCGAAACCGGAGGCGATCACCGGCGAGGCCTCGGCGATGATCAGCCCGCCCGGCGTCGCACGCTGGGCGTAATATTCGGCATTGAGCGGCCGGGGCGCGAGCGACGGCCTTGCAGCGCGCATGCGCGTGAGCGGTGCCATCACCAGGCGATGCGCAAGCTGGTAGGGGCCGACCTCGAGCGGCGAAAACAAGTGCGGATGGTTCATTGCTGCTCCGGGGAAATGCGCGCTGGCCCAGGGGAAGGCGCATCTTGTTCGGAAATCGCTCCGGTGGCAATGTGCCGCCCCAGCACGAGAGCAAGCCTTCCATGCACAAAGCCGCCGCGAGATCGCTTCCGTCCTTGAGCGTTCGCATCGACCTCGACCGCGAGGGCCGGATCGGGCCGGGCAAGATCGAGCTTCTGGAGAACATCCAGAAGCTCGGCTCGATCTCGGCTGCCGGCCGTGCCATGGACATGTCCTACAAGCGCGCCTGGGATCTGGTCGACGAGATCAACCGCATCTGCCGTCAGGCCGCGGTCGAGCGCCAGACCGGCGGCAGGAACGGCGGTGGCGCCGCACTGACGCCGTTCGGGCTTTCCTTGGTGGCGCGCTATCGCAAGATCGAGCGCGACGCGGCCAGCGCCGTGCGCAAGGAGCTGGCGGCGCTCTCCAGCGACATCGGCAAAGCAAGGAAGATTGCGGCGCGGTGAGAACTTGTAGGGTGGCCTAAGGCGTGAAGTGCCGTGCCCACCATCGTCTCCTCAACATGGTTCTCGAATGGTGGGCGCGCTTCTGTCTTCGCAGGGCGCGCTTCTGTGCACTTGGCCGCTCAGCCTACCCTACAAATCCTCCCCTATTCCGCCACCTTCGCCTGCACGCCGACCCGATATCGCACCGCCGGATGCGGCGCGGAGAGCCGCGCGCGGCCGGCGCCGAACAGTTTTTCGCGCAGGGTGCCGTTGGCGTATGCGGTCTTGTAGCGGCCGCGCCGGGTCAGCTCGGGCACGAGCAGTTCGGCAATGTCCTCGAAATCGCCGGGCGAGACCGCGAACGGCATGTTCAGGCCATCGACATCGGTCGCCTCGAACCAGGCTTCGATCGCGTCCGCCACCTGCGCAGGCGTGCCGACCACCACTGGGCCGATGCCGCCGATGCCGACATGCTCGGCGACCTCGCGCACGGTCCACACCCGATCCGGATCGGCGCGGGTGATGTTGTCCATCGCGCTGCGCCCCGCGTCGTTGGTGACGTGGCGCACCTCCTGCTCGAGCGCGAGCTGCGAGAAATCGACGCCGGTCCAGCCCGACATCAAGGTCAGCGCGCCCTCGGCGCTGATATGCGAGCGGTAGTCCTCATATTTGGCCTTCGCTTCCGCTTCGGTGCGGCCGAGGATCACCGTGAACATGTTGAACATCAGGATCTCGCGCGGGTCGCGGCCGATCTTTGCGGCCTGCTCGCGGATCGCCGCCACCCGCGGGCCGATCACCTTGGCCGAGGGGCCGGACATGAACACGCATTCGGCATGCTGGGCGGCGAACTGCCGTCCGCGCGGCGAGGTGCCGGCCTGGTACAAGACCGGCGTGCGCTGCGGCGACGGCTCGGCGAGATGGATCGCGTTGAGCCGGTAGTTCGGGCCTTCATGGGTGACGCGGTGCACCTTCGAAGGGTCGGTGAAGATGCCGCGGGCGCGGTCACGGATCGCGGCGTCGTCCTCCCAGCTTCCCTCCCAGAGCTTGTAGACCACCTCCATGTATTCGTCGGCGATGTCGTAGCGGTCGTCATGCGCGGTCTGCTTGTCCTTGCCCGAGCCGCGCGCGGCGCTGTCGAGATAGCCGGTGACCACGTTCCAGCCGATACGGCCTTCGGTGAGATGGTCGAGCGTCGACATTCTTCTGGCAAAGGGATAGGGCGGCTCGAACGACAGGTTCGACGTGACGCCGAAGCCGAGATGCTCGGTCACCGCGGCCATCGCCGAGATCAGAAGCAGCGGCTCGTTGGCCGGCGTCTGCGTGGCGTTGCGCAGCGCCGCGTCGGGGCTGTTGCCATAGACGTCGTAGACTCCGAGCACGTCGGCAAGGAACAGGCCGTCGAACCGGCCGCGCTCCAGCGCCTTGGCAAGGTCGAGCCAATAGGGCAGGCGGTGATAGTCGACGGTGCGGTCGCGCGGATGGGTCCACAATCCCGGCGATTGATGCGCCACGCAGTTCATGGCGAAGGCGTTGAGCCGGATCTCTTTTGTCATTTTTGGCGCGTGAGGCAGTGGAGGATGCAGCGGCAAATTGTTCCAATCCGCCCGGCTATTGCAAGTCCCAATCTCTGGAAAAGCGGGCCGCTCCCGGCAGTCCCTGGATCGAATGGGCGACGGTGCCCGGATGAGCATATCCTGCTCAGCGTGACCGAGGAGGCGCTCGGCCTCATGGCCGGGCCTGCTCTGGGACCTCGGCGAGCTGGGCCGTCCGTTGTGAGCGCAGCGCGGCCGTCGATCGACCGGGACGCCAGCGGCGCGTAGTTTGTCGCAATTGTCCAGGACACCCCCGATCCAGCTTGTCATCGACCGGTCCGGGGGCCGCTTGCCTCCAAAAGTCACATTCAACTCCGGCCCGGTTTATGCAAGCATCCCGGCCGGCTGATTCAAGAGGGGAATTCCAAGATGAAGCGACTGAAATTGCTGGGTTTTGCGCTGGCCGCCGCCTTTGGCGTCAGCCAGGCGCAGGCCGAGGAGCTGACCGGCACCCTGAAGAACATCAAGGAGACGGGCGCGATCACGCTGAGCTACCGCGATTCCTCGATCCCGTTCTCCTATCTCGACGACAACCAGAAGCCGGTCGGGTTTGCGATGGACATCTGCTACAAGATCGTCGACGCGATCAAGAAGGAGCTGAAGCTCGACAAGCTCGAGGTCAAGCTCGCGCCGGTGACGTCCTCGAACCGGATTCCGCTGATCGCCAATGGCACCGTCGATCTCGAATGCGGCTCGACCACCAACAATGCCGAGCGCCAGAAGCAGGTCGCCTTCACCAACACCCATTTCCTCACGGCAAGCCGCTACGTCTCGAAGAAATCGAGCAAGATCAATTCCATCGACGAGCTGAAGGACAAGCCCGTGGTCTCGACCGCCGGTACCACCAACATCAAGCAGCTCACCGAGGCCAACGCGGCGCGGCACCTCAACGCCAACATCATTCCGGCCAAGGACCACGCCGAGGCGTTCCTGATGGTGGAGACCGACCGTGCGGTGGCCTTCGTGATGGACGATATCCTGCTCGCGAGCCTGGTCGCCGGCTCCAAGGATCCGAGCGCCTATGTGATCTCGAGCGACGCTTTCTCGACCCCCGAGCCCTACGGCATCATGCTGCGCAGGGACGATCCGGCGTTCAAGAAAGTGGTCGATGCCGCCACCGCCGCGATCTACAGCTCCGGCGAGGGCCAGAAGCTCTACGACAAGTGGTTCATGCAGAAGATTCCGCCGAAGGGGCTGAACCTCAACACGCCGATCTCGGCCGAGCTCAAGGCCGAGTTCGCCAAGCCCTCGGATTCGCCGGACCCTGCTTCCTACAAGGTGAAGTGAATGACGAGCCTCGTGGAATGAGTGGCGATTGTCGATCTTTCGCGGACTCCTTCCTCTCCCCTCCCCCTTGCGGGGAGGAGGCGGGGATGGAGGTAGCCACAAGCACCGCCGTTGCGGCTACCCCCCTCCCCAACCCTCCCCCGCAAGGGGGGAGGGAGCGCACTGCGCTTGCGGTCGCGGCTCGGATTGATGCCGCGGTGTGTCAGGAAGCCCCGTGAGCTATCACTGGAACTGGCGCATCTTTTTCGAGCACGATCCGAGCGGGTCCGGAACCTACCTCGAATTGCTGCTACGTGGTCTCGTGCTTACGATCGAGACCTCGCTGTTTGCCTGGCTGATCGCGCTGCTATGCGGATCGATCATCGGAGTTGCGCGGACTCTGCCAAACAAGACGGCGTCATGGATCGGTTTTTGCTATGTGGAATTTTTCCG
>NZ_JAFAVV010000854.1 GCF_019242285.1 Bradyrhizobium sp. | reverse complement strand
GCTGGTGGACGCCTATCTGGCGCGCCGTGCGCTCGACTACCTGGTCGGCTTCACGCTGTCGCCGGTGTTGTGGCGCAAGCTTCCTGGCGCCAAGTCCGCCGGTCGGGTGCAGTCGGTGGCGCTGCGGCTGGTGTGCGACCGAGAGCTCGAGATCGAGCGCTTTGTGGCGCAGGAATACTGGTCGCTGGTGGCCACCCTGGCCACGCCTCGCAACGAGACCTTCGAGGCCCGCCTGGTCGGCGCCGACGGCAAGAAGATCGCGCGGCTCGACATCGGTTCGGGCGCCGAGGCCGAGGATTTCCGCAAAGCCATCGAGGCGGCGAACTTCACGGTCACCACCGTCGAGGCCAAGCCGGCGCGGCGCAATCCGCAGGCCCCCTTCACCACCTCGACCCTGCAGCAGGAGGCGAGCCGCAAGCTCGGCTTCGCGCCGGCGCACACCATGCGGATCGCACAGCGGCTCTATGAGGGCATCGACATCGGCGGCGAGACCACCGGACTCATTACTTATATGCGCACCGACGGCGTGCAGATCGCGGGCGAAGCCATCACCCAGGCGCGCAAGGTGATCGGCGAGGACTACGGCAACGCCTATGTGCCGGACGCCCCCCGCCAATACCAGACCAAGGCCAAGAACGCCCAGGAGGCGCATGAGGCGATCCGCCCGACCGACCTGTCGCGCCGCCCCAACGCGATGCGGCGGAAGCTCGATGCCGACCAGGCACGGCTCTATGAGTTGATCTGGAAGCGCACCATCGCGAGCCAGATGGAATCCGCCGAGCTCGAGCGCACCACCGTCGATATTACCGCCAAGGCCGGCTCCCGCGTGCTGGAGCTGCGGGCCACGGGTCAGGTGGTCAAGTTCGACGGTTTTCTGGCGCTGTACCAGGAAGGCCATGACGACGAGGAGGACGAGGACTCCCGCCGCCTGCCGCAGATGAGCGAAGGCGAGCCGCTGAACCGGCAGTCGCTCTCCGTCACCCAGCATTTCACCGAGCCGCCGCCGCGTTTCTCGGAAGCCTCGCTGGTCAAGCGCATGGAGGAGCTCGGCATCGGCCGGCCCTCGACCTACGCCTCGATCCTGCAGGTGCTGAAGGACCGCGGCTATGTCCGGCTGGAGAAGAAACGCCTGCATGGCGAGGACAAGGGCCGCGTCGTGGTCGCGTTCCTGGAGAATTTCTTCCGCCGCTATGTCGAGTATGATTTCACCGCCGACCTCGAGGAGCAGCTCGACCGCATCTCCAACAACGAGATTTCCTGGCAGCAGGTGCTGAAGGATTTCTGGCGCGACTTCATCGGCGCGGTCGACGACATCAAGGACCTGCGCGTCGCCGAGGTGCTGGACGCGCTCGACGAGATGCTCGGGCCCCACATCTATCCGCCGCGCGCCGACGGCGGCGACGTCAGGCAGTGCCCGACCTGCGGCACCGGGCGGCTCAATCTCAAGGCCGGCAAGTTCGGCGCCTTCGTCGGCTGCTCGAACTATCCTGAATGCCGCTACACGAGGCCGCTCGCCGCCGACAGCGCGGAAAGCGCCGACCGCGTGCTGGGCAAGGACGAGGAGACCGGCCTCGACGTCGCCGTGAAGGCCGGCCGCTTCGGCCCCTATATCCAGCTCGGCGAGCAGAAGGACTATGCTGAAGGCGAGAAGCCGAAGCGCGCCGGCATTCCAAAGGGCACCCAGCCGTCCGACGTCGATCTCGAGCTGGCGCTGAAACTGTTGTCGCTGCCGCGCGAGATCGGCAAGCATCCGGAGACCGGCCTGCCGATCACCGCCGGGCTCGGCCGCTTCGGTCCGTTCGTGAAGCACGACAAGACCTATGCGAGCCTGGAAGCCGGCGACGAGGTGTTCGACATCGGCCTGAACCGCGCGGTGACCTTGATCGCGGAGAAGGTGGCAAAAGGTCCGGGCGGGCGGCGTTTCGGCGCCGATCCCGGCAAGCCGCTCGGCGACCATCCGACGCTGGGCGCCGTCGCGCTCAAGAACGGCCGCTACGGCGCCTATGTCACCGCCGGCGGCGTCAACGCGACCATCCCAAGCGACCTGGAGAAGGACCAGGTGACGCTGGCGCAGGCGATCGCGCTGATCGACGAGCGTGCCGCCAAGGGTGGCGGCGGCAAGTCGGCCAGGAAGAGCGCCAAGCCTGGAATCGCCAGGCCCAAAATCGCCAAGCCCAAAATCGAGAAGCCCAAAATCGAGAAGCCCAGAACCGAGAAGCCCGCGGCGAAGAGGGCCAAACCGGCAACAGTCGAGGCGCCGGCCGAGCCGGATGCCGAGCCGAAGGCGCCCAAGGTCGCCAAGAAGGCCGCGGTGAAAAAGGCGGCCACCAAGCCGAAGTCGGACGCCGCGAGCAAGGCGCGGGCCCCGGTCGCCTCCGCCGCCAAGACCTCGGCCACAAAACCCGCACCGGCCAAGGCCGCGAAGAAGAGCGCCGGCAAGGGGCGCGGATGAGGCGCGCGTTGCGGATGATGAGCCAGTGACGAGCGTGCGCGACAGCGGCTTTCCATCCCGGGACGCCATCGTCGCCTTCATCCGCGCGAATCCCGGCAAGGTCGGCACCAAGGAGATCGCGCGGCAGTTCGGCCTGAAGAATGCCGACCGCGCCGAATTGAAGCGCATGCTGCGCGAGCTCGCCGACGACGGCACCATCCGCAAGCAGGGCAAGAAGGTCACCGAGGCCGCCGTCCTGCCAGCGACGCTGATGGCCGACGTTACCGGCCGTGACGCCGACGGCGAGCTGATCGCAACTCCCGCCGAATGGGACGAGGCCGAGCACGGCGAGCCGCCGCGAATCCGCATTCATATTCCCCGCCATGCCCGGCCCGGCACCACGGCCGGCGTCGGCGACCGCGCGCTGATCCGCGTCGAGCGCACCGACGACGGCGACGGCGTCGCCTATCGTGGCCGCGTCATCAAGCTGATCGATCACGGCCGCAGCCGCGCGCTCGGACTGTTCCGGGCGCTCCCGGATGGCGGCGGCCGGCTCATCCCCGTCGACAAGAAGCAGGCCGGGCGCGAGCTCAACATCGCCAAGGCCGATGCCATGGGCGCGCAGGATGGCGACCTCGTCAGCGTCGACCTGATGCGCACGCGCGGCTACGGCCTCGCCTCCGGCCGGGTCAAGGAGCGGCTCGGCTCGATCGCGAGCGAGAAGGCGATCAGCCTGATCGCGATCCACGCCCACGACATCCCCCTGGAGTTCTCCGCGCCGGCGCTGCGCGAAGCGGAAGCAGCCCAGCCGGCTGCGCTGAAGGGGCGCGAGGACTGGCGCGATGTGCCGCTCGTCACCATCGATCCGCCCGACGCCAAGGATCATGACGACGCGGTGCATGCGGAGACTGATTCCGATCCGAACAACAAGGGCGGCTTCATCGTCCACGTCGCGATTGCCGACGTCGGCTTCTACGTGCGACCGGAGTCCGCGCTCGACCGCGACGCGGTGAGGCGCGGCAACTCGGTTTATTTCCCCGACCGCGTCGTGCCGATGCTGCCCGAGCGCATCTCCAACGATCTCTGCTCGCTGGTGCCGGGCGAGGCGCGCGGTGCGCTCGCGGTGCGGCTCGTGATTGGCGCCGACGGCCGCAAGCGCTCGCACGGTTTTCATCGCGTGCTGATGCGCTCGGCCGCCAAGCTGAGCTACGCGCAGGCCCAGGCCGCGATCGACGGCCGGCCCGACGACGTCACGGGCCCCCTGCTCAATCCGATCCTCAAGCCGCTCTATGCCGCCTATCGCTGCGCCAAGCGGGCGCGCGACGAGCGCGATCCACTCGACCTCGACATTCCCGAGCGCAAGATCCTGCTCAAGGCCGACGGCACCGTCGATCGCGTCGTCGTGCCGGAGCGGCTCGACGCACACAAGCTGATCGAGGAGTTCATGATCCTCGCCAACGTCGCCGCCGCCGAGACGCTGGAGAAGAGGTCGCTGCCGCTGATCTATCGCGTGCACGACGAGCCGGCGCTGGAGAAGGTGCACGCGCTCCAGGAATTCCTGAAGACTCTGGACGTGCCGTTCGCCAAGAGCGGCGCTTTGCGCCCTTCGCTCTTCAACCGCGTGCTGACGCTGGTCGCGGGCCAGGATTACGAGCAGCTCGTCAACGAGGTGGTGCTGCGCTCGCAGGCGCAGGCGGAGTATTCGGCGGAGAATTACGGGCATTTCGGCCTCAATCTGCGCCGCTACGCGCACTTCACCTCGCCGATCCGCCGCTACGCCGACCTCGTCGTGCATCGCGCGCTGATCCGCGCGCTCGGGCTCGGCGACGGCGCGCTGCCCGACAGCGAGACGGCGGAGCATCTGAGCGAGGTCGCGGCGCAGATTTCGGTCACCGAGCGGCGCGCGATGAAGGCCGAGCGCGAGACCGCCGACCGCCTGATCGCGCATCATCTCGTGGATCGCATCGGCGCCAGCTTCCAGGGCCGCATCTCCGGCGTCACTCGCGCCGGCCTGTTCGTCAAGCTCGACGATACCGGCGCCGATGGGCTGGTGCCGATCCGCTCGCTCGGCACCGAATATTTCAACTATGACGAGACCCGCCATGCCCTGGTCGGCTCGCGCAGCGGTGCCATGCGCCGCCTGGGGGATGTCGTCGACGTCCGTCTGGTGGAAGCTCAGCCGATCGCTGGCGCGCTGCGGTTCGAGCTCCTATCTGATGCAACGGACGCGTCGCGCGGTGGACTGCGTGAGCGCGAAGGCCGTGGCGCTCGGCTCGCCGAGGACGACGCCCGCAAGGCGGACCGGAAAAAGCCCGCCGAGTCCAAAGGCCGCAAGTCGAAGAGCAACAAGTCGAAAGGCGGCAAATCGAAGGGCAAATCGGCCGCCAAGAAGAATAAAGCGAGCGGCAAATCGAGAAGAGGCAAATGATGGAAACCATGAGCCCCGCGCCGACGGGCTGGACCCGCGAGACCGCAAGGGTCGAGAAGCGCGACGTCTGGGCGGCGCTGAAGCGCGGCTTTCGCGGCCGCTGCCCACGCTGCGGCGAGGGCAGGCTGTTTCGCGCCTTCCTGAAGGTCGACGACAATTGCTCGGTGTGCGGGCTCGACTTCACCCCGCACCGCGCGGACGATTTGCCGGCCTATCTCGTGATCGTCATCGTCGGCCATCTCGTGGTGCCCGCGGCACTTGTCATCGAGACCAACTATTCGCCGCCGGTCGCCCTGCAGCTCGCCGTCTACCTGCCCTTCACGCTGATCGCCTCGCTCGCACTGCTGCAGCCGGTGAAAGGCGCCGTGGTCGGCCTGCAATGGGGGCTGCGCATGCACGGCTTTGACGACAATCCGCCGGAAGGAATTCCGCCGGTCTGAATTGATACGAGACACGAAAAGGAATTTCAGGGGTGGAAATGAGCGATACCGCGCAGGCCGCGACGGCGGAGAAGCCGGAAGAGAAGGAAGCCGATCACCATCCCTATTATCGTCCCAAGGACGCCGCCACACTGATCCTGGTCGATCGCTCCGGAGACGTCCCGAAGGTGCTGGTCGGCAAGCGCCACGACAAGGTGGTGTTCATGCCGGGAAAATTCGTCTTTCCCGGCGGCCGGGTCGACAAGAACGATCATCGCGTGCCGGTGGCCGCGCCGATCCCGCCGGAGCTCGAAACCAATCTGCTCAAGGGCAGCCCGAAGATCTCGGCTTCGCGCGCGAAATCGCTGGCGGTGGCTGCGATCCGCGAGGCCTGCGAAGAGACCGGCCTCTGTCTCGGCCGCAAGGCCGAAGGCACGAAGGCACAGCTCGACGGTGCCTGGCAGCCCTTTGCCGATGCCGGGCTCCTGCCCGATCCGTCCGGATTATTCCTGATCGCGCGCGCCATCACCCCGCCCGGCCGGGTGCGGCGGTTCGACACCCGCTTCTTCACCGCGGATGCCTCCGCCATTACCCACAGGATCGACGGCGTGATCCATCCGGATGCCGAGCTGGTCGAGCTGGTCTGGGTCGAGCTCGGTTCGAAGCCGCTGGCCGACCTGCACCCGATGACCAAGAACGTCCTCGGCGAATTGGAGAAGCGGCTGGCCACCGGGCCGCTCCGCCATGATGCGCCCGTGCCGTTCTTCCATTTCCACGGCGGCAAAATGCAGAAAGACGTCTTGGCGGCGTGAAGAGTACCGGTAAGATCGGCACCTCGAACGATCTCGAGGAGGCCGATCCGATGATGCCGTTTGCCAGGCTGCTGCTCGCTTCCGTCGCCCTCATGGCCCTCTTGCCGCCTGCGGCGCGGGCCGAGCTCGACGTTCCCCGCTTGAAGAGCGCGATCGAGAGCTCGGTCGACGCCGACTATCCAAAACTCGACACGCTCTACAAGGACATCCACGCCCATCCGGAGATCGCGTTCCAGGAGGTGAAGACGGCGGCAAAGCTCGCGGCCGAGATGCGCGCGCTCGGATTCGAGGTCACCGAGCAGATCGGCAAGACCGGCCTCGTCGCGCTCTACAGGAACGGCGACGGCCCGACCGTCATGGTGCGCACCGAGCTCGATGCGCTGCCGATGGAGGAGAAGACCGGTCTCCCCTACGCAAGCCACGACAAGACCACCTGGAACGGCCGCGAGACCTTCGTCGACCATAGCTGCGGCCATGACATCCACATGGCGAGCTGGGTCGGCACGGCCAAGGTGCTGGTCGGCCTGAAGGACCGATGGAAGGGCACGCTGATGTTCATCGCGCAGCCCGCCGAGGAGATCGGGTCGGGCGCCAAGGCCATGCTGGCCGACGGTCTGTTCACGCGCTTCTCGAAGCCCGATGTCGGCTTCGCTCTGCATGACGGCCCGTTCGCCTACGACAGCGTCTTCTATCGCACCGGCATCGGCTCCTCCAGCGCCGACAGCCTCTCCATCAAGTTTCACGGCCGCGGCGGCCACGGCGCAATCCCGCAGGCCACCCTCGATCCCGTGATGATGGCGTCGCGCTTCGTCGTCGACCTGCAGAGCGTGATCAGCCGCGAGAAGGACCCGACCGAATTCGGCGTCATCTCGATCGGCGCGATCCACGGCGGCACCGCCGAGAACATCATCCCCGACGATGTCGCGCTGTTCGGCACCATCCGCAGCTTCAAGCCCGAGGTCCGCGCCAGGATGTTCGCGGGCATCGAGCGCACCGCGAAAGCGGTCGCGGCGATGGCGGATGCGCCGCCGCCGGACATCAAGATCACCGAGGGCATCAAGGCGGTGGTGAACGATCCCGCCGTGGTCGCAACTGCCGAGAAAGTGCTCAAGGCAGCGTTCGGCGACAAGGCCCGCACCTCGCCGCCGGGAACGCCGAGCGAGGATTATTCCGAATATGTCGCAGCCGGCGTGCCCTCGATGTTCTTCAATATCGGTGTCTACGAGCCCGAGCGCGTTGCGGCTGCGCGCAACAGCGGGACACCCCTCCCGGGCAACCACTCGCCATTGTTTGCGCCGGTGCCCGAGCCCACCATCAAAACGGGCGTCGTTGCCATGACGCTCGCGGTGCTGAGCGCCTTCGACGAGCATGCGCGCGGCAAATGATAGCTGGGCGCTTCACGCGTTGCAGTCCCGGCATCTGAAGAAATCCGCGCCGAATCTGTTGCGCGCGTGGCAGTCCATTACCGATCGCCACGCGCTCCGTTTCCGCGCATGTCAGATCGGACAATGAGCCGCATCCAGCCGGCCACGAGTCTGCTTGCAGCGGCGATCGCGGCTGCGTCAATGACGCCGGCCTCGTCACAGACCGCCAAAGGCGCACGAGTGGTGACGGCGGTGGCCGTCGGCGAGCAGGGCAAGATCCAGGAATCGAACGAGTGGACGGTTGGCATCGCCGGCGGGCTGCTCGAGGGCACCAATATCCGCTTCGCCTCCGAGGAAGCGCCTCCTCCCGCGCCAGAACCGGCGCATCGCGAGCTCGACCAGTTTCGCAGCCTGCTGGATAAGCCTCCGCCGGCGAGATAAGCGCCGGATGCGTAGGGTGGGCTAAGCTTCCGATTGCGCTCGAAGAGCGAAGGCGGAAGCGTGCCCACCATTCTTTCGACACCACCACTCCAAATGGTGGGCACGCCTTGCCTTCGCTCTTCGAGCTTCGGCAAAGCTTAGCCCACCCTACCGTTCCCGGCCAAAAATGACGGCCATTTCATCGGCGCACGCCAAAACAGAATAATCTTCCTGATGGCGCGGCGGCGCTTTGTACCTATGTCTGCCTGATATCAATCATCCGCGGACCTTCGGCCATGGCATCACCCCGTCAGCTCAAGCTCGGCGCCTTCATGCGCCCGGTCTCCATCCACACCGGCGCCTGGCGCTATCCCGGCGCCTGGCCGGACGCCAATTTCAACTTCGCGCATCTGCGCGACCTGATCAGAAAACTCGAAGCCGGCAGGTTCGACGCCTTCTTCATGGCCGACCATCTCGCGGTCCTGAACATGCCGATCAATGCGCTCAAGCGCAGCCACACCGTGACCTCGTTCGAGCCGTTCACGCTGCTCTCGGCGCTCGCGACCGCGACCGAGCATATCGGCCTGATCGCGACCGGCTCGACCACCTTCGACGAGCCCTATCACGTCGCCCGCCGCTTCGCCTCGCTCGATCACATCTCGGGCGGCCGCGCGGGCTGGAACATCGTCACCACCTCGAACCCCGACGCGGCGCTCAATTTCGGCCTCGACGACCACATGGAGCACGCGGAGCGCTACAAGCGCGCGCGAGAGTTCTACGACGTGGTCACCGGCCTGTGGGACTCCTTCGCCGACGACGCCTTCGTGCAAGATGTCGAGCGAGGGCTGTATTTCGACCCCGCGAAGATGCATGTGCTCGACCACAAGGGCAAATATCTCAGGGTGCGCGGTCCCCTGAACATTGCCCGCCCGGTGCAAGGCTGGCCGCTGATCGTGCAGGCCGGAGCTTCCGACGACGGCCGGCAGCTTGCGGCGGAAACCGCGGAAGCCGTGTTCACCGGTGGCGGCAGCCTCGCCGACGGACAGAAGCTCTATGCCGACATCAAGGGCCGCGCCGAGAAGGCCGGCCGCGATCCCGAGCACCTGAAGATCCTGCCCGGCGCCTTCGTCGTGGTGGGCGACAGCGTCGAGGAGGCCAAGGAGAAGCGCGAGAAGCTCGACGGCATGGTGCATTACGACAGCGCGATCGCGTCGCTGTCGGTGATGCTCGGCACCGATGCCTCGGGCTTCGACCCGGACGGACCGTTACCGCCGATCCCCGAGACCAACGCATCCAAGAGCGGAAGACAGCGCCTGGTTGACGTTGCGGCCCGCGACAAGTTGACGGTGCGCCAACTCGCGCGGCGAGTCGGCGGCTATGGCGGGCTCGCCTTCGTCGGCACGGCGAAAACCATCGCGGACCAGATGGAGGAATGGCTCGTGGGCCGCGGCTCTGATGGATTCAACATCATGTTCCCGTTTCTCCCCGCCGGACTTTACGACTTTGTCGACAAAGTCGTCCCGGAGCTGCAGCGGCGCGGCATTTTCCGCAAGGACTATGAGGGCCGGACGCTGCGGGAGAATCTCGGGCTGCCGCGGCCGACGAACCGTTTCTTCGAGCGCTGATCGGGCCAATTCCGGGCCGGTGTGGCCCCGGATACCTTGACTTTGAGGCCTCAATCGCTAGGTTGCCGGACAAATGCCTGCGCCATCGGCGGCCCGGCGCCTCACCTCATTCATTCAGGATATCTCGACATGGCCAAGGCGGTCACCATCAAGGTCAAGCTCGTGTCGTCTGCGGACACCGGCTACTATTACGTCACCAAGAAAAACTCGCGCACCAAGACCGAGAAACTGGTCATGAAGAAATACGACCCCGTCGCGCGCAAGCACGTCGAGTTCCGCGAAGCGAAGATCAAGTAACCAATCGCGGGGACACTGCAGACTTTGGACGGGGCCCTGGGCCCCGTTTTTATTTGTGGCCTCACCTCCGCCGCGCTGATGGCATAGGCCTTGCTCGCCTGCCGGGCACGAGGTTCACATGGCAGCGCCGCTGGACGAGGGAAATCTCGGTGGTTATTCGGCCGCCTACAGCCGCGACGACGTCTATTTCCCGGTCTACATCACCGCGGCGCTGGCGCTGATCTTCCTCACCGCCACCTGGATCACCGGCGCGCTCTACTGGCTGCCGCTGTCGGCTGCGGCTTTCGCCTTCACCTACTACAACATCCCGCTGCTCGAGACCGGGCGGCCGACCATCGGCGCCAACCAGTACGGCATCTTCCTGCAGGCGTTCGGGCTGATCCGCTGGCGCGCGATCGAGCGCATCGACGTCGTCGAGATCGCCGAGCGCGCGATGACCGTGCACGAGCTGCAGATCGTGCTCAACGCGCCGCTGCGCAGCGCGCTCGTCGTCGACTGGCGCCGCAACCGGCCACGCTGGCGAAGATGGATGCGGCTGCCCTGGCGGATGAGCCACGAGAACATGGTGCGGGTGAATCTCGAGCCGTTCGACCAGCCGCCGGACGAAATCCACCGGACGTTCCTGCGCATGTGGCGCTATTACCGGAGCTAGCGACCGCGAGATCGGGTGTAACCTGCCACGGCAGCGGCGGTGCGCTCCCTCGCCCCGTTCTTACGGGGAGAGGGGTGGGATGAGGGGCTGCTTCAGCAGCGGGACTCGCGGAGAGTCCCCTCACCCGGGTTGCATCTGACGACGCAATCCGACCTCTCCCCGCGAGCGGGGCGAGGTGCACCGAGTATGCGGCACTGATCACGTCCGCGCCACCAGCTTCGAATACGCCTTCGCCTCCATGCCGTAGGTCCAGGCCACCGCCTCGCAGGGCGTGCGAAGCTCCGGCGGCACCTGCAGGAAATAGTGTTTGTGGGTGCCGTCGGCTTCCGCGGTCGCGTTGATCACCTCGACCGCGGCCCAGACATCGTGCGGCGGCCACCTCTTGCGCCAGAGCACGCCGGTCTGGTCCTCGGCGACGCGCACCGCCCCGCCCTCCACCACATAGCGCTCCGGCGTCATGATCTCGATCATGCAGCGACGATGCTGGACGTTGGTCGCAGCATCGATCGTCGCGGCCGTGATCGCCCCGGGCTGCTCGATCAGCGCGCGCGGCACCTCGACCCCGCGCCAGGCCCAGACCGCAAAGCCGTCGCCAAAGCGGAGGGCCGGACCGCTCGCATGGTGCAGGCGGTCGTTGACGTCGCCGTGCAGGAGATGCGGCCGTTCCGACAGCCAGCAGGTCTGTTCGTGCGGGCGTATCCAGCCCGCATGCAGCGCGACCTGCCACAGCCCGAGCAGTGAGGAGGTCTCGGCGCGCAGCCCAAGCACGTTGCGGACATATTCGAACGGGCCGAGCCATGACAGGTCATGCGGGCCGGCCGCGACATGGGCAAAACCCTCGCGCCCGAGCAGCGTGCGCCAGAGATCGGCGCGCGACAGCGGTTCCGAGCGCCGGTAGCGCTGCATCAGCGAGGCGTCGTCGTCGGCCACATGTGCGAGCACCAGCTCGGCAACAGTGGCAATCAGCGCGTCGGCAGGGTTGACCGTTGCCGCGATCTCGGCGGTTCGGCGCGCGCCGATCCGCTTGCGAACCTGACGCGCCGCCTGCCGTCGGATGCGGTCGATCAGCGCCGACCTGACATTGGCGCCATCGGCGGGCGACGGCCGCGCGGCCAGATGCGACAGCGCGACCGGACTGTCGCACCAGACGAAGCGTGCGGGCGGTTGCAGTCCCGCAGCCTGATAGGCGAGCCCCGCCCCCTGCTCGGCCGCGTCGCGGTCGGCGGGCTCGGTCGAACGCCGAATCGCAAGCCAGCGCGCCCGATAGCGGCCGAGCGCCGCCCGCTGCTCGGCGGTCAGCGCACCTTGGTTGCGCATGACCTGCTCTGGCTAGTCGGCGAGGATGCGCGCGTCCCGTGGGCCGAGCTCGCGCTGCCGACGCACGCGATAGGTGCCGCGCGGCAGCGTGATCGGCGCATGCTCCTCATGCGTCACCCGCGCGGTGGCGGAGCCGATCTGCACATGCCCGACATAAAGACCCGCCGGAATGTCGCGCGCGAGCGCGTCGTCGCGGAATTTCGTCACCCGCTCCAGGATGGCATGGCGATGGCCGGTCGCCTCGCCTTCCGCCAGCACCATCGCCGTGCCTGCCGCGTTCTCCTCGATCAGGCCCGAGGGCGCGACATCAGCGACCCGCTCGAGCAAAAGATCACCTTGTGCGAAGATCTCCGTCATCGCCATCTCCCTGTGCTGCTGACGGGCACCCGGCCGATGCGCTGGGTGCCCTCCATCCCACCCAATCCGAATTCTTGGATCGTCTCCCCCAACGCATGAAGCTGCGCCGGGGAGACTATCGTTGACGTCGATCGTACTTCACCAATCTGTGACTACTGCACCACCTCGCCGTGCAGCGCGAGGTCGAGCCCTTCCCGCTCGGTCTCCACGGTCACGCGCAGGCCGACGAACATCTTGACCACGAACAGGATGATCAGGCTGACCACCGCGTCGTAGATGAAGACGGTCGCGACCCCGATGCACTGGTTGACGAACTGCATCGGGTTGCCCTCCAGCACGCCGGCGGTGCCGCCGTACTGCTGGACCGCAAACACGCCTGTCAGAAGCGCGCCGACGATACCGCCGACCGCGTGCACGCCGAAACAGTCGAGCGCGTCGTCATAGGAGAACATGTGCTTGAGACCCGTGCAGCCCCAGTAGCAGACGACGCCGGCGGCCACGCCGATCGCGAACGCACCGACCGGGCCGACGAAGCCCGAGGCCGGCGTGATCGCCACCAGCCCTGCGACGGCGCCCGAGCAGATGCCGACCACCGTCGGCTTGCCCTTCAGCGCCCATTCGACCAGCATCCAGGTGAAGGCAGCGACCGCGGTCGCGATCTGCGTCACCAGCATCGCCATGCCGGCCTGCATGCCCGCGGTCACGGCGGAGCCGGCGTTGAAGCCGAACCAGCCGACCCACAGCAGCGCGGCGCCGATGAAGGTCAGAACCATGTTGTGGGCAGGTCCCGTGTCGGTGCGCTTGCCGAGCATGATCGCGCACATCAGGCCGGCGACGCCGGCATTGATGTGCACCACCGTGCCGCCGGCGAAGTCGAGCACCTTGGCCCAGGCGGCGTCGTTACCGGAGTTGAAGATGCCGTCAGGCCCCCAGACCCAGTGCGCGATCGGAGCATAGACGAAGATCGCCCACAGGCCGATGAACCACAGCATCGCCGAGAACTTCATGCGCTCGGCGAAGGCGCCGGCGATCAGCGCCGGGGTGATGATGGCGAACGTCATCTGGAAGCAGATGTAGACGGCTTCCGGAATCGTCGCCGCCAGCGGGTTCGGGTTGCCGATGCCGCCATTGCCGATGTCGCTCAGGATGTCCTTCAGGAACATGCGGTCGAGCCCGCCGATGAAGGGCGAGCCGGCGCGGAAGGCCATGCTGTAGGTCAGGGCCGCGAACAGGATCGTCACCAGGCAGGTGACGGCAAAGCTCGTCATCACGGTGTCGCCGACATTCTTCTTGCGCACCATGCCGCCATAGAACAGGCCGAGCCCCGGGATGGTCATCATCAGGACCAGCGCGACCGAGGTCAGCATCCAGGCGGTGTCGCCGGAATTCGGCGTGCACTTCTCCAGGACCTTGCCGCCGCAGGCCGGCGGCGCGTCATCGGCGAACGCGGCGCCCGTGAAGACGAGATAGAGCCACGCGACGCCCAGCATCGCCAAGCCTAGAGTCACGAGCCGCCGGCCGGTGAATTTCCCCAATTCCATCATTGACCTCCCTGTTCTCCAAGATGTTGTGAGCGAGGTTTGAGGAGCCGCTGTCATGGTCCCCGCGATTGGGCGAAGCAGAACCCCGGACGCCGCCCGCCGTCCGGTCCTCGCCATCGATCCTGATCGTTGAAACAAGCGTGCCGCGTTTCGGCGTTGCAGCAGAAGCACCGCCGCTTCGAAGCCATCTCGCTGGCGACGAATGACATCGTGGCCATCGGCGTTTCCTTAGGTCGCCTGCTGCGGAAAACGTCGGTGACGCTTTCCGATTCCAATTCTTGACCAGGAATGATCAAGAATCGTGCCACCGACGGTGTTCAGCTAAGCCCCTGAATCGGCGTCAACCCCAGATTGCCTGAGACAAAGCGCCTCAGGACCGCTCATTGTTTCGGCAGGCCCCGCCTAAAAAATGAGCTGCTATGCCGCCCCTAGCAGCGGCGGCGCCGTGGGCCGGATCAGCGCGAAGGCAATCCGGATGGTCCCGGCAGCAAGCCGATGGCGACGCCGATCCGGCAGGCCAGGGTCGCCGGCGAAAGCCGACTGACGCGCCCTGCTCTCTCAGCCTGCGCGCTTCAACGGCGGATCGCGGAACGCCTCGCGCAGCGGGTCCCATTGATTGGCGCCGACGCGGGCAAAACCCTGGCGGATGTTCATGTCGCCGGGCGGCACCGGATGCCGGCCGAGCGTGTCGAGATCGGCCAGCGCGGTGTCGCAGGCGCCGATCACGGCCTTGAACAGCAGCCCCGGGAAGATCATGATCCTGAAGCCCATGGCATGGGCGTCGGCGATCGGCACCTCCGGCTTCTTGCCCTTCCAGACCATGTTGAGCAGGCACGGCCCCTTCACGAGCTTCGGCACCGCGCGGACCTCGTCCAGTGTCTGCGGCGCCTCGACGAAGGCGACATCGGCGCCGGCCTCGAGTGCCGCGTTGACACGCCTGATCGCCTCCTCGAAGCCGAGCATCGCGCGCGCATCGGTGCGCGCGATCAGGGTAAAATTCGGATTGATCTTGGCGGACGCCGCGGCGCGGATCTTCGGGATGAACTCGTCGAGCGGGATCACCTCCTTGTCGAGATGGCCGCAGCGCTTGGGAAAGGTCTGGTCCTCGATCCATCCGCAACAGCGCCGGCAGCAGCCAGACGAAGCCATATTCGACGAACAGCACGCGCAAGCTCGGGAGCGCTCGAAGACGCGGTTCATGATCAGGCTGGCGAGGTTGGCCTCCGCCGCCTGCGACAGCGTCACGTAGCGCTCGATATTGGCCGATCAGGCGCGTTTTTCGGCTTTGACAAGCCGATGGAAACCAAAATTTTGCAGTTGCGGCGTTATGAAGCCCGTAATTTTACGGGTTCTCAAGCGCGGTGGGGCTGCAATGAAGGAAGAGCAATCGATCCGATCCCGGCTGGACGTCATGGGAATGGACCGCAAGGCACGCGAATCTCTAAAGGAGCTGCAGCCATTGATTGCGGCGGCGCTGCCGAACGTCCTCGATCAGCTCTATGCCTGGATCGCCAGGCAGCCGCAGCTCGCGCCCATGTTTCCCACCGAAGTGGCGGTTCGTCAGGCCAAGGAGGCCCAGATCGAACACTGGCGCGCCATGGTGAATGGCGCCTTCGACGAGGCCTATGTCACCTCCGTCAGCGGAATCGCCAAGGCACACCACCGGCTCGGCCTGGAGCAGCACTGGTACATCGCCGGCCATTCCCGGATCCTGACCGGTTTGCTGCACGCCATCGAAACCGGCATGCCCGACGGCTGGTTCAAGGAGAAGGCTTCGCGCGAGAAGCGGGCGGCACTGCAGGCAGCCCTCACCCGCGCGGTCCTGCTCGACATGGATCTTGCGATCTCGGTCTATCTGGATACCGCCAGGGACGAGCAGCGCACCGCGCTGCAGTCCATGGCCTCGACGTTCGAGGCGGCGATCGGCGAGATCGTCGGCTCGGTCTCGTCTGCCTCGACCGATCTGGAAGCGTCCGCCGGCACGTTGACCAAGACGGCCGAGGCGACGCAGTTGCTCTCGACCTCGGTTGCCGCCGCGTCCGGCCAGGTCTCCACCAGCGTGCAGTCGGTCGCGTCGGCGACGGAGGAGATGTCGCTCGCCGTCAACGAGATCGGCCGCCAGGTCACCGAGTCCAGCAACATCGCCGGGGAAGCGGTGCGCCAGGTCGAGCAGACCGATGCCGGCATCAGCGAATTGTCGCGCACCGCGGAGCGGATCGGCGACGTGTTGAAGCTCATCACCTCGATCGCCGGGCAGACCAACCTGCTGGCGCTGAACGCCACCATCGAGGCGGCGCGCGCCGGCGATGCCGGGCGCGGCTTCGCGGTGGTCGCCTCCGAGGTGAAGGCCCTGGCCTCGCAGACCGCGCAGGCCACCGACGACATCAGCCAGCAGATCGTGGGCATCCAGACCGCGACCCAGGCCGCGGTGGCCGCGATCAAGGAGATCGGCGCCACCATCCGGAAGATCTCCGAGATTTCCGCCGGGATCGCCGCTTCGGCCGAGCAGCAGGGCGCTGCCACCAAGGCGATCTCGCGCAATTTCCAGGAAGTCGCGAGCGGATCGGCGAAAGTGGCCCAGAACATCGGCGAGGTCAGCCAGGGCGCCAACGCGACCGGCGCCGCCTCCTCCCAGGTGCTTTCCTCCGCGCGCTCGCTGTCGAAGGAAAGCAGCCGGCTGCGCCTCGAGCTCGACAAGTTCCTGCGCACGGTGCGCGCAGCGTGAACGGATTTACTCCAATTCCGTAGGGTGGGGCTAAGCTTTACGCTGACGCTCGAAGGGCGCCAGCGTAAAGCGTGCCCACCAAGCTGAGCACGATAAGAACCCGTATGCCAAACCATCGTCGTGCTCACATTGACGGCGGAATCTTTTTCTTCACGATCACTCTTGCCGATCGTTCGAGCAGCCTGTTGCTCGAAAAGATTGATCGTCTGCGTGAGGCCTGTCGCGCCGTTCAACAGCGTCGGCCTTTTGAAACAATCGCGATCTGCATCCTGCCCGACCACCTCCACGCCATCTGGACTATGCCGGAAAACGACCCCGACTTTGCCATGCGCTGGAATCTGATCAAGGGCGGCTTCTCCAAAGGCATAGAAGCGCGGCCACGATCGCAAAGCAAAATTTCAAAGCGCGAAAAAGGCATCTGGCAACGGCGCTATCGGGAGCACGCGATCCGAGATGAACGAGACCTCGATCGACACATCGACTACATCCATTTCAATCCCGTGAAACATGGATATGTGAAGCGTGTCGTGGATTGGCCCCACAGCAGCTTTCATCGTTTCGTCGAACTCGGCTTGCTCACCAGTGATTGGGGCGGAGATCTGCGCGATATCGAGGGCTCATTCGGCGAGTGAATGGTGGGCACACTTTACGCTACCGCTCTTCGAGCGGCAGCGTAGAGCTTAGCCCACCCTACAGCATCGAGGCGGATCGTAGGGGGCTAAGCTCACATATTTGCTCGAAGAGCGAATATGTGAGTGTGCCCACCATCCTTTCGCGCATCTGCCTCATGCGCGTTGCCCGTCGTGCCAATTCGTCGCACACGCTACTTCTGATTTTTAGAAATATACTTGACCGCGACCCAAATCAGTGGCATTATGCGCGCCGTCCCGTCTCGGCAGGAGGGGCGCATCGCGATCGTCACGACACGCGGGGCGGGATGTGGTGGACGTGCTGGGCTGACTGACGAGCGGCACCGGCGCGGACGTGAAATCGTGTGGTCCTGATATCCCGACGCTGATATCAAGTCTCGCGGGACTGATCGCGAGGCGATGGTGGCCAAAAGCCCGGCGCACCAGGGAGATCACGTATAAGCGTTAAAACCATCGCGCAGGGAAGGCCGGACTATCCGGCTGAGCCTGTGGTTCCTGCCCCGTGCTTTTTGATGCACGGGGGCCATGGGTATCGGTCGATACCCGGTCTTCCCTGCGCCCTCCTCTGTTTCGAGGGTGTTTGCTTCGGATGACTCGGGCGATTCCCGTCGCGAGAACGCGAAGGCATGTCCGGATCTGCAGGCGGGCAAAGCGGCCACATGCACCAAAGCCTACCACGCAAAGGCAGAAGCGTGCCCACCATTTCAGAGCGTTGCTGTGGAGAGAATGGTGGGCACGACGCTTCGCGTCTTTGCCCACCCTACGGCCACGACTCGCGACTCCTACGCCGCCTCGGCCACCACGCGGTTGCGACCGTCGTGCTTGGCGCGGTAGAGAGCGGTGTCGGCGCGCTTGAGGACGTCGCCGACCGCCTCGCCCTTGCGGTCCAGCGTCGACAATCCGATCGAGATCGTGACCTCGATCTGCCTGGCGCCCTTGTGGATCGAGAACGGCTCGCCCGCGATCGAACGCCGCAGCCTCTCCGCCACCATGCCGGCGACGTGCAGGTCGGTCTCCGGCATCACGATCACGAATTCCTCGCCGCCGTAGCGGCAGGCGAGATCGATGCCGCGGATCGATTTGCGGATGCGCACCGCGAATTCGCGCAGCACGTCGTCGCCGGCGTCGTGACCGTAATTGTCGTTGATCGACTTGAAATAGTCGATGTCCAGCATCATCAGCGCGAGCGGCTTGCCGCGGCTGGACGCCTGCTCGGCCAGCGTCGCCAGATGGCTCTCCATGTAGCGGCGATTGTGCAGCCCGGTGAGCGCGTCCGTGATCGCCATCTCGATCGAGTGCTGCACGTTGTCGCGCAGATCATCGGTATAGCGGCGCTTGCGGATGTGGGTGCGGGCGCGCGCCAGGAGTTCGTTCCTGTCGACGGGCCGCAACAAATAGTCGTTGACGCCGATCTCGAGCCCGCGCAGCAGGCGGGTGTTGTTGTCGATGTCGGCGATGGCCAGGATCGGCACGTGCCGCGTCCGCTCCAGCGAGCGCGCCTGGCTGCACAGCCGCAGGCCGTCGAAATTGTCGAGGTCGAGCGAGACGATCAAGAGGTCGTAATTGCCCTCGGCGGCGTGGAACAGCGCTTCCGCGGGATTGATCTCGACGTCCACCGTATGCTCGATCGCAAGCAGCGGCGCCAGCCGCTCATAGGACGACGGGCGGTCGTCGACCAGGAGGATGCGACCGCTTTTGCCGGTGTCGGCGACCGCGCTGCGTTCCGGCGCCTGCACGCCGATCTCGAGCGAGGTCAGGGCGCGCATGCGCAATTCATCGGTCATCATCTTCAGCCGCGTCAGCGAGCGCACCCGCGCGATCAGCACGACATCGGACACCGGCTTGGTCAGGAAATCGTCGGCGCCCGCCTCGAGCCCCCGCACCCGATCGGCCGGGCTGTCGAGCGCGGTCACCATCACCACGGGAATGAAATGCGTCGCCGGATTGGATTTCAGCCGGCGGCAGACCTCGAAGCCGTCCATGTCGGGCATCATCACGTCGAGCAGGATGATGTCGCACTCCGCGCGCTCGCAGATCTGGAGCGCCTGCATGCCGCTGGCGGCGGTCAGGACGTCGAAATATTCAGCCGTCAGCCGCGCTTCCAACAGCTTCACATTGGCGGGAATGTCGTCGACGACCAGGATGCGCGCGGACATCGAAAACTCTCCCTAGCCGATGAACTTGCGGACGGTTTCAATGAATTTTCCGACCGAGATCGGCTTCGAGAGGTAGGCCTCGCAACCCCCCTCGCGGATGCGCTCCTCGTCGCCCTTCATCGCAAACGCGGTGACGGCGACCACCGGAATGGTGCGGAGCTCCGGATCGTCCTTGATCAGGCGCGTCACCTCGAGGCCGGACACCTGCGGAAGCTGGATGTCCATCAGGATCAGATCGGGATGCATCCTGCGGACGAGATCCAGCGCCTCGTGCCCGTTGCTGGTGCCCGAGGTGTGGTAGCCGTGCGCTTCCAACAGGTCGCGAAACAGCTTCATGTTCAGTTCGTTGTCCTCGACGATCAGGACGGTTTTTGCCATCCCGTCCCCTCCCACTGCTTGGCCGGCCAGCCCCACCTGCGCCGTATCAGATACGGCTCCCCCAAGCGCCGACGGGTTAAATTCAAAATAGCGTCAGATTCGCTCCAACCGGTTAAGCCCCGGATCAATACCGGCCCTTGGTTTCCACTTGCTTGAACGGAACGGCGGGACTCGGGCATGCTGTCTTACAAATTAGAGACCACAAGTTAACGGAAAGGCAAACCGCCACTTGAAAAAGCCTGTTCAAAACCCACGGGAAGTAGCTGAAATCGTTGCAGTTCAGGCGTTGACCTTCCTCGCCGGCGATCCCCAGCGCTTGGGGGTATTCCTGGCGGAGACCGGAATCGGCCCGGAAACGCTGCGGCAATCGGCTGCCGATCCGAAATTCCTGATCAACGTGCTCGATTTCATCCTGCGCGATGACGAGACCGTCAAGGCGTTCGCGGCAAGCGCGAAGCTCCATCCCACCAACATCGCCGCGGCGCGCGAGGCGCTCGGCGATCCGCGCTGGGAGCGCGACGTGCCGTGAGCGGCCCGACACCAGATCCGGCCGGACCGACCTGCTTCTGCCGGGACTGTCTCGTCGATCTGGGCGTTCGGGGTCAGCGCTGCGGCAAATGCGGCTCGCCCCGCCTGGTCCGCCATCAGGCGCTGCCCAGGCTGGCGCTCGCCCATGTCGATTGCGATGCCTTCTATGCGACGGTGGAGAAGCGGGATAACCCCGATATCGCCGACAGGCCGGTGATCATCGGCGGCGGCAAGCGCGGGGTGGTCTCGGCTGCCTGCTACATCGCCCGCACCTATGGGGTGCGCTCGGCGATGCCGATGTTCAAGGCGCTGGCGCTCTGCCCCTCGGCCATCGTGATCCCCCCAGACATGGCGAAATATGTCCGGGTCGGCCGCGAGGTGCGCAGCGCCATGCAGGCCCTGACGCCGCTGGTCGAGCCGCTGTCGATCGATGAGGCATTTCTCGACCTCACCGGCACCGCGCGCGTCCACGGCATGATCCCGGCGAAGGTGCTGGCGCAGTTTGCCCAGAAGGTCGAACGCGAGCTCGGCATCACCGTCTCGGTCGGGCTGTCCTGCAACAAGTTCCTCGCCAAGATCGCGTCCGACCTCGACAAGCCGCGCGGCTTCGCGGTGCTCGACCGCGACGAGGCGGTGACGCTGCTCGCCGACAAGCCGGTCGGCTTCATCTTCGGCGTCGGACCCGCGACCCAGGAGCGCCTTGCCCAGCGCGGCTTCCGCATCATCGCCGACCTGCAGCGCGCGGACGAGATCGAGCTGATGAAGCAGTTCCCGACCGAGGGCCGCAGGCTGTGGCGGCTTGCGCGCGGCATCGACGACCGCGAGGTGGTGGCCGATCGCGGCGCCAAGACCATCTCCAGCGAGACCACCTTCGAGACCGACATCCGGGATTTCGCCACGCTGGAGCGGGTGTTGTGGCGGCTGTCGGAGAAGACTTCGACACGGCTCAAGGCCGGCGAGCTTGCCGGCTGCACCATCACGCTGAAATTGAAGACCGCCGATTTCCGCCAGCGCACGCGCTCGCAATCGATTGCCGGGCCGACCCAGCTCGCCGCGAAAATCTTTGCGATCTGCCGCGAGATGCTGGCGCGCGAAATGGACGGCACCGCGTTTCGCCTGATGGGTGCCGGCGTCAGCGCCCTGCGACCGGCCTCGGAGGCGGCCGACAGCGACATGCTCGACCGCCGCGCCGCCCATGCCGAACGCGCCATGGACGACCTGCGCAAGCGGTTCGGCCAAGGCGCGGTGATCCGCGGGCTCGCCTATCAGGGGCCGCAGGAAGCGGATGAAGAGGATGAATAGCCAGCGTCATCGCGAGAATCGTAGGGTAGGCAAAGTCGCACAGCGACGTGCCCACCATTGTCGCGACAGCACGGCTCGGGATGGTAGGCACGTTTCGCCTTCGGCGAAGCTTAGCCCACCCCATGGCTCTCGGAGGCCGTCACCGGCAAGGCTTGGCGTCCCTCGCGGCCTTGACGTCGAACTTGTCGAGCGATCCGGAAATGACGAAATCGTTATAGTCGAGCACGAGCTGCCGCGACACGCCGTTCTCGAACAGTTCAAACGACATCGCGTAGACCGGCGTCTGCTCGCCCTCCTTGGCCTTGGCGTCGCGGTCGTAATAGCTCACCGTGACCGGCCAGCGCGTCAGCGACTTCATCTGGTCGCTCTTGGTGGCGGGATCGGGGGTCGCGATGGTCTTGTCGCCGCCGATCGGCTGGCCGATCACCGTCAGGGTGTTGTAGACCTTCTGGCCATTGTCGGAGCCGTCATAGACCGTGAGTTCGAGCAGCGACTTTCCCGCTCTCGCCGCATCGATGATGCGCTCGATCTGCTCGGTCGGAAACACCGTATCGCCGTCGATGGTGAAGGTCTTGTTCTCCGGCTGCTTCAGCTTGACGGTGATGTGGTCGCCGGTGCGCTCGGCGATGCCGTCCACGGGGCTCGAGTCGGAATCGTTCATCCGGGAATCGATCTTGAAACGGTAGCTCTTGCCGGCACCGTCCTCCCACGAGGTCGAGCGCAAGTCGCTCAGGGTCATTTTGCCCTCGCCGACGTCGAGCTCGCTGACCTGCCGAAATTCCGAGGTATAGCCGTCGCAGGCGTTGCCGGAGAAATTGTACAGGATGCGCCCGCGCGCGCTGTTGATCGGGTTCGATGCGCGCGATTTCACGAGGCTCAGCTCGTACAGCGCCTGGTGCGGCAGGAACGGTACGTTGGCGCCGGCCGCGGCCGGTCCGCACGCGGCCATGGCGATGGCCAGCACACCGAGCGACGTCCGGAACGAGTGAACCATGGTGTATCCTTGATAACGGGAAGATTCGATGACTGTACTGACCGGCCTATTGCGTCGCAACTGCGACCGCTTCACGGAAAAGTGCAAATTCGAGGCATTTTACGCAGGGTCACGGCCGGACGCATCCAGGTTCGCGCCGCTCGCTTGCATGTGATGGCGCGATGCGCGAACCAGGCCGAGTGGTCATCTGAAATAGAGCATAGGAGCGAGGTGGACATGGCGGGCATGGTTGAACAGAATCTGGCGGCGCAAGGCATCGTGCTGCCGCAGCCGGCCGCCCCGGTCGCCAACTATGTCCCCTTCGTCCGCAGCGGCAACCTGCTGTTCGTGTCCGGCCAGGTCTGCTTCGATGCGCAGGGCAAGCTGATCGCCAAGGGCAAGCTCGGCGCCGGCGTCACGGTCGAGCAAGGCGCCGCGGCGGCGCGCGGCTGCGGTGTCAATCTGCTGGCACAGGTCAAGGCTGCGCTCGGTGATCTCGACAAGGTCGTACGCGTGGTCCGGCTCGGCGGCTTCGTCAACTCGGCGCCGGACTTCCTCGACGGGCCGAAAGTCCTGAACGGCGCCTCCGACCTGATGGTGGCGACGTTCGGCGACAAGGGACGCCATGCCCGGACCACGGTGGGCGTCGCGTCGCTGCCGGCGGATGCGGCCGTCGAGGTCGAGGGCGTGTTCGAGGTGTCCTGATTGCGGAAGGTCGAGAGCGTGCGCGCACCGGAATGGCTGACGGCGCGGCCGGTCGCCCATCGCGGCCTGCACGATGCGGCGCGCGGCATCATCGAGAACATGCCGGCGGCAGCGAACGCCGCGGTCCAAGGCCGCTTCGCGATCGAATGCGACATCCAGCTGTCCGCCGACGGCGAGGTCATGGTGCATCATGACGACGAGCTGGGCCGGCTGACCGAAGGCAGCGGCCCGATCGACGGCAAGACGGCGGCAGAGCTGAAGGCGGTCGCCTTCAAGGATACGCCCGAGCGGATGATGACGCTCGCCGAGCTCTGCGCGCTGGTGGCCGGACAGGTGCCGCTGGTGATCGAGGTGAAGAGCCGGTTCGACGGCGACCGCCGGTTGGTGAAGCGAATGGCCGAGGTGCTGTCGGGCTATGACGGACCGGCGGCCGGCATGTCCTTCGATCCGGACCAGGTGGTGGCGCTCCGGGAGTTGATCCCGTCCCGACCGCGCGGCATCGTCGCCGAGCACGACTATACCGAGCCCGACTGGCCCAAGGCGTCGGCCGCCCAGCGCCACGAGATGACGCATCTGCGTCACTTCTTCCGCACCTGGCCCCATTTCGTGGCTTACTGGGTCGATGATCTGCCGTCCGCGGCCCCCTGGATCGGGCGCCACATCTTCGGCAGCTCGCTCCTGACCTGGACGGTGCGAACGCCCGAGCAGCGCGCCCGCGCGGCGCGTCACGCTGACCAGATGATCTTCGAGGATTTCCGGCCGGAGAGTTGATCGAGGCGCCCTTGAAGTCCTTGCTGCGACGCATGATGTTTGGACGAGGCAGTGCTACAAAGCTCTTGATGGCATCTTCTGAGATTACCCTTGAAGCGGTTCCCTCGGCCGGCGACGTGCCGGCGGCAGATTGGGACGCCTGCGCCAATCCGGCGCCTGCGGGTGATCTCACTGATCTGGTCCCTCCGGGCTCCTGCGCGGCGACAAGGACCTATTACAACCCCTTCGTCTCGCATGCCTTTTTCTCTGCGGTCGAGAAGTCGGGATCGGCCGCGGCGCGCACCGGCTGGGGTCCGCGTCATCTGGTCGCCAAGATCGGGGACCGGATCGAGGGCATCGTTCCCTGCTATCTGAAAGCGCATTCGCAAGGAGAATATGTCTTCGACCGCGGCTGGGCCGACGCCTACGAGCGCGCGGGCGGCCGCTATTACCCGAAGCTGCAATGCTCGGTGCCGTTCACGCCCGCGACCGGACCGCGCCTCCTGATCCGCGCCGGCGCCGACCGCGCGCAGATCGGCAGCGCGCTGGCGAGCGGGCTCGTCGCGCTCACCGGCGTCAGCAAGGCCTCCTCCGCCCATGTGACGTTCGCTCCGGAAGCCGAATGGAAGCTGTTGGCCGAGCACGGCTTCCTGCAGCGCACCGACCAGCAATTCCACTGGCGCAACCAGGGCTTTGCGACTTTCGATGATTTCCTCGCGACGCTCAATTCGCGCCACCGCAAGGCGATCAAGCGCGAGCGGCGCGAGGCGGTCGCCGCCGACGTCTCGATCCACTGGCTGAGCGGGCCCGATATCACCGAGGACGCCTGGGACGCCTTCTTCACCTTCTACATGGAGACCGGTTCCCGCAAATGGGGCCGGCCCTATCTCACGCGGTCCTTCTATTCGCTGATCGGCGAGAGCATGGCCAAGGACGTGCTCCTGGTGATGGCCAAGCGCAATGGCCGTTGGATCGCCGGCGCCATCAACTTCATCGGCTCGGACACGCTGTTCGGCCGGCATTGGGGCGCGGTCGAGCACCATCCGTTCCTGCATTTCGAGGTCTGCTACTATCAGGCAATCGATTTCGCGATTCGCCATCGGCTCGAGGTGGTCGAGGCCGGCGCGCAGGGCGAGCACAAGATCGCGCGCGGCTACCTGCCGCAGACCACCTACTCGGCGCACTACATCGCCGATCCCGGACTGCGCCGCGCGATCGCCGATTATCTCAAGCGCGAGCGCGCCTATGTCGCCGAAGCCGGCCGCGAGCTCACCGAGGCCGCACCGTTCCGCAAGGTGGCGGAAAACGACGAGGCGTCTTGACCACGCGCGACGAAACACTGCAAAAGCGCTGGGAAATGTGAGGAGACGTCATGACCGCCTATGACAACAACAACATCTTCGCAAAAATCCTGCGCGGCGAATTGCCCTGCCACAAGGTCTATGAGGACGAGCATGTGCTGGCCTTCCTCGACATCATGCCGCGGGCGCCCGGCCACACGCTGGTGATCCCCAAGGCGGCTGCCCGCAACATCCTCGACATCAAGATCGAGGACTATCTGCATGTCGCGCGTGCGACGCACCGGATCGCCGCCGTCGTCAAGAAGGCGTTCGAGGCCGACGGCGTCACCGTCCAGCAGTTCAACGAGACCGCCGGCGGCCAGGTGGTGTTTCACCTGCATGTCCACGTGATGCCGCGCCATGACGGCGTCGCGCTGCTGCCGCCGGCGAGCCGCAAGGAGGACGTCAAGGTGCTGGAGAGCAATGCGACCAAGCTCGCCGCGGTGTTGAAAGACGCATCACGCTGAGCACCATCACTCCGTCTGGAAATCGCCGGGCTGCGGCGGGGCGAGCGGCGTGAACTCGCAGCGGTCGGGCTTGATGTCGAGCAGCGGCGTGCCATCGAGGCAGTCCATCCCGCGCACCAGCACGGTGTTGCCTTCGATGGCGACGAATTTCACGATCGAGGTCGCGATCGGGTTCGGCCGCACCGGCGAGCGCAGCGAGAAGGTGCCGCGCGTCGCGCCGTTGTTCTTCGGGCTCTGCAGCACGAGGTTGCGCCGCGACCGATGCAGCCAGTAGATCACTTCGAGATTGGAGTAGAAATCGACGCCCTTCAGCGCCGGCAGCCACGGCTCGAACACCTCGAGCCGGCA
Source organism: Bradyrhizobium sp. (assembly GCF_019242285.1). Classification (GTDB taxonomy): domain Bacteria; phylum Pseudomonadota; class Alphaproteobacteria; order Rhizobiales; family Xanthobacteraceae; genus Bradyrhizobium. The sequence continues at coordinate 8,502 of NZ_JAFAVV010000854.1, read as the reverse complement.
GATCGGCCCGTCGTGGCGGCCCTGCCGTGGCGTCTCCAATCGCGAGGTCCAGGGCGTGCGGATGCGGCCGATGAAGACGAGGCCGGCGTCATCGGCCTCCGGCATCTCCACTTCCAGCTCGCCCTCGCGGACTTCGTTCTCTCGTACCATGCGTCAATCCAGCGTGATATTCTGGGCCTTGATCACGCCCGACCATCGCGCGCGATCGGCCTCGACGAATTCCGCGATTCCCGCAGCGCTCAGCGGGCGGAACACCGAGTAGCCGGCCTTCTCCATCGAGGCCCGAAGCCCCTCGTCACTCAGCGCCCGATTGAGGCTCTCGGTCAAAACCCGCACCACATCATCCGGCATGGCCGCCGGACCGGCAACCCCGTTCCAGACGCTGACGAGGTAATCGGGATAACCGCTCTCCGCAATGGTCGGAAGATCGGGGAGGTCCGGAATCCGCTGTGTCGAGCTGATGCCGAGCGCCCGCAATTTTCCGGCGCGCACCTGCGGGAGCGAGAGGCTCACGGATTCGAACATGAGCTGGAGGTTGCCGGACATGACGTCCTGCAGCGCCGGAGCCGCGCCCCGGTAGGGGACATGGGATATATCGATCCCGGCCATCTGCTTGAACATCTCGCCGGCAAGATGCGTGAAGCTCCCCGTTCCGGACGAACCGAAATTGACCTTCCCCGGATTCTGCCTGGCGTAGGCGACGAATTCCGCGACGGTCCGGGCCGGCACCGACGGATTGACGCACATGATGACCGGCACCGCCGTCACCAGCGCCAGCATCCGGAAGTCCTTGGCCGGGTCGTAGGACAGCTTCTTGTAGAGCAGCGGATTGAGCAGCAGGACCGAGCCGGAGGTCGCGAACAGAGTGTAACCATCAGGCTCGGAGCGCGCCACCGTCTCGGCGCCGATGGCGCCTTGCGCGCCGCCCTTGTTCTCGACGATCACCGACTGCTTGAGGTCCCTGCTGAGAAAGTCGGCCAGCAGCCGCGCGAACAGGTCGGTTGGGCCGCCGGCGGCATAAGGCACGATGAGCCGGACCGGCCGGTTCGGATAGTCGGCGGCGCGGAGGCCCGGCATCCCCGCCAGCGCGATGGCGAGTGCGAGAGCGCTGACGAGTGCGCATTTCTGACGCATGACGTTTCCCCTGGTTCTTGTTGTTGGCTCACCCTAGCGGAAACGCGCGCGCCTGCAATTGCGACGGCGCTAGCCGAGGGCCCATTTTGCGGCGAGCATCACGAGCTCGCCGCAGAACGCGCCGGCAAAGATCGAGCGCCGTGCCAACAGGAAGGCGATAAATCCCGCGAGCACCGCGCCATAGCGCAGGAGCCACGGCACGCTCGCGAGCGCACCCGGAGGCTGCACCAGGATCTGCGCGATGACGCCGGCGAGAATAGCGGTCGCCACCGCCTTGACCCACATGGCGATGGTGCCCGCCGCCACCCCCGCTCAGGAGGATGTCGAGACCGCTGTCGAGCAGCGAGGCGAGCGGGTAGAATGCGAGCCCCAGCACCAGCGCCAGTACGTCGGCGAGCTCGCGCGAGTTGCGCAACGTCGAGAGCAGGAACGACAGCGGCGTCAGCAGCAGGATCGCCGCGCCAAGCGTCTCCGAAAGATTGGCCGCAAGCTCATAGCCGAGCACGGTCGCGACCAGGGCGACGCACAGCAATCCGGAGCCCAGCCCATGGACGAAGCCGACGCGCCGCTCGCGCGGCACATGGGGCAGGTCCTCAGGCTCCGACCGTTTCGACGGCGGCCAGCATTCCGGTCTTCGGATGACAGTTCAAATATTCGAAGAACTGCTCCTCCGCCGCGGCCACGGTGACCTCGTGGTACAAGCGAAGCCTGGCCGCCGGCCCGAGCGTCGAGAGATACTTCATCGCCGCGCCAAATATCCTGACATGGGTCGGATGGGATTCGGCCCAGCGCTCCAATGCCGCAAGGCTCTTCCACCAGCTCTGGCCGTAGGACTTTTCGGTCGGCGCGCCGTCGGCATCCAGCACACGCATGTAGCGGTTGGCGTAGCAGCCGATGCCGACACCCTCGTCGCGCAGGAAATCCATGCCTTCGTGCAGTACCGGCTCGACGTCCTCCAGATAGAGCTTTCGCTCGGACGCCTCGGTATCGCTCCAGTCCTGGCCGGAGCGGATCAGGCACAGATTGTCATGTGCCTTGACGATGAGCCGCGCACCGTGACGGACCAGTTCAGGCCTGCCGCCGGGTGCCATCTCGTCCGTCTGCGACAGGGGAATGCGGTCGCGCATCCCACCCCAATAGGCATGCTCCTGCACCTCACCGCTCATGCCATCGCCGATGACGGCAACGCCCTCGGGCCGACCGAGCGACGAGAACAGCGTCTCGAAGCGCCCGACAGTCGGCCGCAGCGCCTCGATGAAGGTGCCCACGCCTTCGCAATCCTTGCCGGTCCAGTCTTCACGCGCCGGCCCGAGCCAGGCATCGAAGCTTGCAACGTCGGACCAATAGCCGACCGAAATCACGTTGGAAAAGCCGGCCTGGTCGACATACTGCGCGCGATCCCAGTACGAGGGACCATCGGCCGCCGCGAAGCGCTCGGCGATGCGCGCCAGCGCGCCGGCGACGGCCGCGGGCGCCGCACCGCGATATTGCAGGCCGAAATAGGCCATCACGACGCGGTTGACCGCGGGCTTGTAGCGCGCCACGAACGACGGATATGGCGGTACGTAGTCCGACGGCACGCGCTTGTGGCGCGACCGCGTCGTTTCGAGATGCAGGGGAATCGCGGACTCCATCATCATACCCTCCCGTGCCGGACAGCGTCAGCTCGCCGCCGCCGCAATCTCCACGGGTTCGGCGGTGTCGACCGGCAGCGCAAACGGCTCGACGCGCCTGGACGGCTTGTTGTTGAACAGCAGCCGCGTCACATCGGGGCGCGAATAGTGCCCGGCGGGATCGGCGGCATTCTTGGCGACGCCGATCGCGCCGAGGTCGATCTCCGCAATCAGCAGGCCCTCCTGGTCCGGCGGCAGTTTGTCGCCGATCTGGCTGCCGTCCGGGCCATAGATCGCGGCAAAGCCGCCGCCGACATGCAGCAGTGCGTGCTTGTCGGGACGGTCGCAGAGCTCGTCGATCATCGCCTGCGACACGGTCGCGCACGGTGCCAGCACGAAGCAGGAGCCCTCCACGGCATAGACCCGGGAAGCGGCATTGTTGACCTCGGCGCCCAGCGCCGGCGCGAAGGGATCATAGAGCGAGAAGCTCGGCCACGAGGCCACATGCACCTGCTCGTTCTGGGCGTACATGGCGTATTTCGACAGCGGCTGCAGATGCTCCCAGCAGCACAGCGCGCCCAGCCGTCCGATGTCGGGACGATCGTGCACGGCGAGATCGCTGCCGTCGCCCTCGCCATAGACGGTCCGCTCGGCATGGGTCGGCCTGAGCTTGCGGCGACGGGCGATGGTCTCGCCGTCGGGCCCGAGCAGCCATTGCGCGATGTAGAGGCTGCCGCCGTCGCGCTCGGACAGGCCGATCACCGCGGTGAGCCCAGCCTTGCGGACGGCTTCGCGAAGCCTGTCGGCCTCCCGGCTGTCGTAGGCGAGCGAATTGTCGAAATAGCGCTGCACAAAGCCGCGGCCGATCGCCCAGGCCGGCGAGTCCAGCCAGATGTGCCAGGGATAGCCGGGGATGAAGACCTCCGGAAAGGCGATCAGCTTGGCGCCCTTTTGTGCGGCCTCCTCGATCAGCGCGATCGTCTTGGCGATCGATGTGTCGAGATCGAGCCAGGCCGGTGCCGCCTGCACCACGGCAACCCTGTATTTCGGATGTTCGATGCCCATTGCCGCCTCCGTTGCGATCCGCCCGAATGAACCCGATCGATCCCTTTCCGGTTGATCGGATTTCGCGTCCGATGCAGTCTATTTGACCAAAGACGAGCAACTGGCGCTCGACCGCAACGGAACAAAAAATCGACCGGGCGGGCATCACGAGGCCGGTACGAGACTTGCCTCCAATGAGGGGGGCAGGTTCGCGTACAAGGGATGCGGGAGGAAAGCTCACTGATGCCGATCCAGTTTTCGACCGATGGCAGTCCTGGATACCGGCGCCTGGCGCTTTGGCAGGACATCGTCTGCGACGTGTTCGTCGAGCTCGACTGCAAGTCCGACCTCGGCAACGCATTCCACGGCTCGGTCACGCAGGCTTCTCTCGGCAAGGCCGTCTGCTCCGACGTCTGCTCGGACCGCCAGCACGTTTTTCGGACGCCGTCGCGAATAGCCCGCTCCGACCAGGATTTCGTGCTGATCGCACTCGGCAACCGCGGCGTCGGTGGCGTCGTGCAGGACGGTCGCGAAACCTCGATTCGTCCCGGCGAGTTCGCGCTCTACGATACGACGCGTCCCTATCAGCTCAGCTTCGATGCTGCGTTCACGCAGACGATCTTCAAGGTGCCGCGCGAGATGCTGCAACGTCGGCTGGGTGATACCGAAGCCCTGACGGCCAGGGCGTTCGGTGCGGACGTCGCGCTCGAGCGGCTCGCCTACGACTTCATCTTCCAGCTCTGCCACAGCGCCGATCAGATCGGACCGGAGCATGCCGTCGCCCTCTCCGAGCAGGCGGTCGATCTCCTCGCCATGGCGCTGAGCGAACGGCTGGGCAAGACGTCACTGCCCTCCTCGACGCATCGCTCGGCGCTGCGCTACCGGCTGAAAGCCCACATACGCGCCCGCCTCGCCGATCCCGATCTGTCGCTGCCCGAGACCGCGGCGGCGCTTGGCATCTCAGTGCGCTACGTCAACGATCTCCTGGCCGACGAGCAAACCTCGTTCCAGCGCTACCTGCTGGCCGAGCGCCTCGCGCGCTGCAAGCGCGACCTCGCCTCGCCAATGCTTGCGCATCGCCAAATCGGCGAGATCGCCTTTGCCTGGGGCTTCAACGACCTCTCGCATTTCGGCCGCGTCTTCCGCGAGCATTTTGGCACCTCACCGCGCGACTTCCGGCAGAGCCGGATGCCGCATTGAACGAGAGCCTACCGTCGCGCGCCCATGTTGCGCAGCACGAAGCAGGCGCCGCCGGCGCGGCGGATGCGGGTGCAGAGATCATCGGCTTCGGGCCGCGTGTCGGCGCCGATCCGTACCTGGTAGAAGGTGCGCGTGCCGCGGCTGCGCAGGCTGGTGGCGAGCAGGCTCGGGTCGCGGCCGCCGATCACCGCCTGCAGGCCTTTCATCGCCCGCGCATACATCGCGAGCGCCCTGTTGCGGTCGAAGCCCGCGGCGAGCTGCACGCCCCAGAGCTTGGCGGCGGAGAGCTGGACGTGCTGCTCAAGCTGGGTGACGAACGGATTGGGCGCGCGCTTCAGGAGCGCCACCAGGTCCCGGCACGAGGTCGGCGGCGCGCTCTCGCGCGTGTTGCCGCGCTTCTCGGCCTTGGCCCACTCGTCCACCGTCGAGCCGGTGATGGCGGCGACATAGTTGCGGGTTTCCTGCGGCATTCCCCCGGTGCCCGCGAGCCAGTCCTGCACCCGCCGCGGACCTGCATTGTAGGCCGCAGCGGCAAGCCCGAGATTGCCGAACTGGCCGCGCAGCTCGGCCAGGAATTCCGCGGCCTTCGGCAGCGCCTGGACGGGATCGAAGGGATCGAGCAGCCGCCGCTCGCTCGCCGTGCCCGGCATGAACTGCGCGATGCCCTGCGCCCGCGCGCCGCTGCGGGTGACCGGCCCGACCGCATCGGACTGGAAGCGGCTCTCCTGCCAGATCACGCGCGCGAAGAATTCGAGCGGCAGATCATTGGCCCTGGCTGCCGATTCCACCATCAGGCAAATCGCTTCGCGGGTGTCGCTGTCCTTGTCCGCCGCGTTGGTCGCAGCCGATTCCGCGACGAATGGACGGGCGACAGCGTCCTTGAGCGCGGGCGAAAGCTGATCGGCCCACGCGGATGCGACACGCAGGCAGATGGCCGTGATCGCAAGGAGAGGCAAGGCACGCATACTGACCAAAGCCCGCACCGTACCGCTGGTTCCCGAATGGTTGCCATGAAGGCACAATTCGCGAAGGCATGATTTACCTTAACGCCATATCCTCATGATATGTATCTTCCTTCGGACCGGAAGCGGCATAGAATTGGTGAAACCGGCAATGTCATTTCGGCGGACATACATCGATGCAGGATCGGCGCCAAAGCGCGCGGGACAAGGTGCTTCTCGGGGCCGTGACCAGGACCAACGGTCTCGGCGCCACGGTCAACTGCGTGGTACGTAATTTCAGCGCGGACGGCGCCTGCATCGAGCTCGAGGCACCCACCACATTGCCCGAGGAGATGCACCTGACCATCGCCCGCAAGGGCCGCTCCTATCTGGCCCGAATCGTCTGGCAGAAGGCCAACCGGATCGGCCTCGCGTTGCGCCCGATGGCGACGGAGCCTCGGCCAAGTGACATCGCATCGCGCCTGCGCCAGAGCGAAAAGAAGAAGCGCGAGCTGCAACGCCGGGTCAACGAGCTGCTCGGCGAAGACTGAGCCTGCCTGCGAAAGAGCGATGCTCGCCTCGGATCGCTTGACCTTTCTCAAACAGCGTCCCGCCGCTCATGATAGTTCTCGTGAGATCAGGTCGGGACGCTGCCAATGCCGAGATTGGGTCCGAAGGCCCTGTTTGCGATCTTCACGCTCGGCGGATCCCGTCGGCAGCGGCCCAACTGGAATCGGATCATCCTGATGGCGTCGGTTGCGGTGACCATCGGCCTCATTGCAATCTACCTGTACGGAAAGGACAGCTTGCGCTGGTGATGCCGCAGCACATCCAGCTTCGGACGTTTCGGATTGACATCGCTGCGATCGGGACCGCATTCTTTCCATCTGCGCGGCTCCTCGACCATGTGGTGGCCCATGCCGGAATATTCCGCGGGGAAAGTGACCGACTACGCCGACGGCGACCGCAAGGTGGTCGAATGCGGCGAGTTCGAGATCGGCGTCTTCCGGATCGATGGCGATTTTTTCGCATGGCACAATCGCTGCGCCCATCGCGCCGGCCCGGTGTGCCAGGGCCGCATCATGCAGCGCGTGATCGAGCCGGTCGCGGAGGACCGCACCGTCCGCACCCAGCAATATGATCCGGCCGAGACCCACATCATCTGCCCCTGGCACGGCTACGAGTACAGCATCAAGACGGGTTGTCACCAAGGCAATCCGCGCATCCGGTTGCGCAAGGCGGAGCTCGTGATCCGGGAAGGCGAAATCTATGTTCGGACCTGAGGGCGAGCGCAGGAACGATGCCTATGGCTGGATCGACGCCATGGCGCCCGAGCTGTTGCGCACCTCGCGCGAGCTGGTCGAGAGCAACGAGGCCAGCCGGGTCTCCGATGAAGCCGTGGCGCAGATCCTGACCGCCGCGATCCGGCTCTATGTCGCCAAGAGCGATGGCGAGGAGCGCACATTCTCGCCGATCGCCGGCCAGCGCGACAGCGAGATGACGCCGACCGAACTGCTGTCGGCCGTCTCCGAAATGCTGCGCGCGCTGCACCTCGGTCCGATGGAGCTGGCGCTCTGGTATCGGCGCCGCCCGGACGAGGACATCACTTCCACGGGAGAACGGCCATGAACATCCAGGGCAGAATCGGGCCGCATTATGCGCCGACGCAGGAGATCACCGTCCATACCGACACCCGCGACGTCCTGGCGCTGGCCCGGCGCAACGCGATCAAGCGCGGCCTGCAGGACTGGTTCGTCTGCGACATCGACGCCCACCACGTCGAGACCGTCTCCTGGAAGGAGATCGTCACCTATATCGAGGATCCGGTCGTGCGCGACAACGCGATCCGGTTTCAGGCCGAGCGCGTCGCGGCACCGCCCTACGGCCTCAACGGCGACCTCGGGCTTCGCTACCAGTCCGTCGGCGGGCGCATCACACACCAGGATGGCCAGCGCGAGATCGTGGAGGAGACCGGCGTCCACCGCGACGTCGTCCTGACGCGCCGGGCGATGGATTCGCTCGGCGTCGACAACATGGTGGTGTTCCCGACGCCGATGCTGTTTCTCGGCATGCATCCGCAGCCGGAGATGGAGACATGGCTCGGCCGCGCCTACAACCGCTGGCTCATCGAGCGCATCCTCGCCGAGGACGACCGGATCAAATCCCTGGTCTATCTGCCGTTCAACACGCCAAAGGAGGCCGAGCGAACGGTCGAGGAGTTGTGCGACAAGAAGGGCGTCATCGGCTTCTGCGTCACCAGCACGCGCTACAAGGCGGTGCACCACAATGAGTATATGCGGCTCTATGCGATGATCGAGGAACGCGGCAAGCCCTTGGCATTCCATGCCGGCTATCACTGGCAGGACCCTTCGCTCGCGACCGTGAACCGATTTATCGGCATGCATGCGTTGGGCTTCGTCTGGTGCAACATGGTGCACATGACCAACTGGATCCTGAACGGGATCCCCGAACGTTTCCCGAAACTGAAGTCGGTCTGGGTGGAAAGCGGACTGGCCTGGGTGCCGTTCCTGATGCAGCGGCTCGACGACCAGTTTTTGATGCGTCCCTCG
>NZ_JAFAVV010000504.1 GCF_019242285.1 Bradyrhizobium sp. | reverse complement strand
GGCTGTCGAGCAGCTTTCCCGACGCAACGGGCATCACCGGCTGGGTCAGGATCGCGACCTGGCGCACCACCTCGGCGGTAACGTAAAGCACTGTGCCGGGCGCAATGCGGCTCTCGCCGCCCAGCGCCGAAAACATGCGTCCCTCGCCTTGCGGGATGCCGAGGCTGTCGAGCAGCCTTGCGGATGCTACCGGCATCACCGGCTGGGTCAGGATCGCGATCTGCCGCACCACCTCGGCCGTCACGTACAGCACGGTGTGCTGGCGCGCCGGATCGGTCTTGGCCAGCGCCCAGGGCGCCTCGCCCGCGAAATAGCGGTTGGCCTCCGCCACCACCGACCATACGGCGTTGAGCCACTGATGGATCTGCTGGGTCGCCATCGCGTGGCGCGCGACGCCAATCATGGCATCGGCCTCCGCGAGGATCGCCTTGTCATTGGTCGAAAGCTCGCCCGGTGTCGGCAGCACGCCGCCGAGCTGCTTTGCGATCATCGACAGTGAGCGCTGCGCGAGGTTGCCGAGATCGTTGGCGAGATCGGCATTGATGCGCGCGACGATAGCCTCGTGGTTGTAGTTGCCGTCCTGCCCGAACGGCACCTCGCGCAGGAAGAAATAGCGGAGCTGATCGACGCCATACTGGTCGGCGAGATTGAAGGGGTCGACGACATTGCCGACCGATTTCGACATCTTCTCCCCGCGGTTGAACAGGAAGCCGTGGGCGTAGACCCGTTTCGGCACGGGAATGCCGGCCGACATCAGGAACGCCGGCCAGTACACCGCGTGGAAGCGGATGATGTCCTTGCCGATGATATGCACGTCGGCCGGCCAGTAGTGCCAGTTCTCGTCGCTCTCGTCGGGATAGCCGACGCCCGTGATGTAGTTGGTGAGGGCGTCGACCCAGACATACATCACGTGCTCGGGATCGTCGGGCACCTTGACGCCCCAGTCGAAGGTGGTGCGGGAGATCGAGAGATCCCGCAAGCCGCCCTTGACGAAGCTCACGACCTCATTGCGGCGTGAATCCGGCCCGATGAAATCGGGCTCGCGCTCATAGAGCTTCAGCAACCTGTCCTGATAGGCCGACAGCCGGAAGAAATAGCTCTTCTCCTCGACCCACTCGACCGGCGTGCCCTGCGGGCCGCGACGGACATTGTCGTCGCCGAGCGTGGTCTCCTCCTCGGCGTAGTAGGCCTCGTCGCGCACCGAATACCAGCCGGCATAGCTGTCGATATAGATGTCGCCGTTCTCCTGCATGCGCTGCCAGACCGACTGCGTCGAGCGATGATGCTGCTCCTCGGTGGTGCGGATGAAGCGGTCGAAGGAGATATTCAACCGCTGATCCATCTCCTTGAAGCGCGCGGCGTTACGGGTGGCGAGCTCGGCCGGCGTCAATCCTTCGCTCGCCGCGGTCTGGATCATCTTCAGGCCATGCTCGTCGGTGCCGGTCAGGAAGAACACGTCCTTGCCGTCGAGCCGCTGGAAGCGCGCCAGCGCGTCGGTCGCGATCGCCTCATAGGCGTGGCCGATATGCGGATTGCCATTGGGATAGGCGATCGCGGTGGTGATGTAATAGGCGTTGCTCGGCCGCTCGGCCGGCAGCGGCGCGTCCGGCGCTGCGGCGGCAGCCTTGCGAGGCTTTGGCGCACGCTTCGGCCTGGTGGGCAGCGCGATCACGGTCGCGGTCGGACGCGGCGGCTTGGCGGCGGTCACCTGTTTCGACGCTTTCTTCGTCGCCTGCTTAGCCGGCGCTTTCTTGGCTGCTTTCTTGGCGACGGCCTTCTTGGTCGTCGCCCGAGTCCTCGATGCCTGTTTCTTCGCCTTCCCGGCTTTGGCGCGCGCAGCCTTGGCCGCCTTGGCCTTCTTGTTGGCCGGCTGCTTCGTGGCCTTCTTCTTCACGGTCTTCTTCGTGCGCGTCGCCACTTTGCAAATTCCCTTGATGGCTCAAATGCGATGTCGAGGCCGAGCCGGAAAGCGCCTAGCGCATGGCTTCCGCGAGCATCCCGAACACCGAGAAAACCAGAGGTTTTCGTTCAAGATTGTAGTCCTGGGTGTCGCGCGTGGCGCGGGCGACCTTTTCCCATACCTCCGCCAGCCGCGCAAGCCGGGGCAGGTTCGCGTTGGCGTCACCGGCGTGCAGCCGTTCGGACATCCAGCGCTCGACGCTGTCGGCAAAAGCGGCGAGCGCGACCCGGTCGCTCAGCGGCAGCGAATCACCGAGCGCATGCAATTCGCGCGGATCGACATTGGGAAGGATCGAAAGCAGCGCCGCCGTGCGCTGCTGCAGCTTCAGCGCCTCCCCGCCCATCAGGGTCAGCGCCTGGGCGACACTGCCTTCCGCCGCCGCTGCGGCCTCGCACAGTGCCGGATCATCCGGCGCGATCGACGCGGCCTGGCTTGCGGCACGAATCACGTCCGCCGTAGCGAGCGGGCGCAGCGGCAGTTTGCGGCAGCGCGACTGGATGGTCGCGAGCACGCGCGCCGGCGCGTGGCTGATCAGGAGGAACAGCGACTGCTGCGGCGGCTCCTCGAGAATCTTGAGCAGCGCATTGGCTGCGTTCGGATTGAGCTCATCGACGGTATCGACGATGCAGACCCGCCATCCCTCCACCGCCGCGGTCGAGCCGAAAAAGCCGATGGTCTCGCGCGTCTCGTCGACGGTGATCACCGTGCGCAGCACGCCCTTGTCGTTGGCGGTGCGCTCCAGCGCCAGCAGGCCGCCGTGAGCGCCGTTGGCAACGAGGCGCGCGGCGGGCTCGTTCGGATCGACCTCGAGCGTCCCGGCGCGCGCGATTTCGGCGGCGTTCGAATCGCGATGGGCCAGCACGAAGCGCGCCATGCGATAGGCCAAGGTCGCCTTGCCGATGCCTCGCGGTCCGCCGATCAGCCAGGCGTGCGGAATCCGTCCGCTGCGATAGGCGTTGAGCAGCGCTGCCTCCGCCTCCACGTGCCCGAACAGCACGGACGTCTCGCGCGGATGCGGGACGCTGGTCTCGGCTTCGACCTTGCGGGCGCTCACGCCGGACTCGCCGCACTGGCTGTGGACGCCGCAGAGAAGCGCCTGCGCAAGGCGTCCCAGACCCTGGCGGCGACCGCGTCGGCGTCGGCGCTGGCGTCGATCAGCACGCAGCGTCCAGGCTCGGCGACGGCGATCTCGCGATAGGCTTCGCGCAGCTCCTCGTGGAACCGGACATCCTCGGACTCGAAACGGTCTGCCGTCGCGTTGCCGCGACGGGCGGCCGCACGCCGCAAGCCGACCTCGACGGGAACGTCGAGGATGAGGGTGAGATCCGGTTTGAGATCGCCGATCGTCACCCGTTCCATGGCATTGAGCACGGCCGGTTCGACCCGGCCGAGCCGACCCTGATAGACCCGGGTGGAATCGGCGAAGCGATCGCACAGCACCCAGGTGCCCTGCGCGAGTGCCGGCTGGATCACGGTCCGGACATGGTCGTCGCGCGCCGCGGCAAAGAGCAGCGTCTCCGCATCGGGTCCGAGCAGCTTGCCCATGCCCGACAGCACGAGATGCCGGACGATCTCGGCCCCCGGTGATCCCCCTGGCTCGCGGGTGATCAGGGTTCGCACGTTCGCTGCATTAAGACGGCTCGACAGCTTCTTGATCTGGGTCGATTTTCCAGCTCCCTCCCCGCCTTCGAAAGAGATGAAGCGGCCGCGTCCCTGGGCCCGCTGAACCGTCCCCTCAGGCATGGCTAGAGCTTCTCGATGCCGGCGCGGAACACGCCCACGACGAGTTCCTGGGCACCATCGATCGCCCGCCGCATGGTCGAGCCGGTGCCGACGGGGTCGGCCGCGAACACCGGGGTCTCCACCGCGACATTGCCGCCGCGCCAGACCCGCACGAGGCCGATCCTCTGACCCGCCTCGACCGGCGCGCGCACCGGACCGCTGTAGACAATGCGGGCGATCAGCTTGTCATTGCCGTTCTTCTGCACCATCACATTGACCGGCACCTGGGTTGTGAGCCGCACCGAGCGGCTCTCGCCGCCGAACACCCGGGCATAGCCCAGCGGCTGCCCTGCCGGGAAAAGGGTTTTGGTCTCGAAATTGCGATATCCCCATTCGAGCATCTTCTTGGCTTCGGTGGCGCGATCTTCCGGATCCTCCAGCCCGTTGACGACAACGATCAGCCGCGTGCCGTTCTGCACGGCCGAGCCGACCATGCCGTAGCCGCCCTCCTTGGTGTAACCGGTCTTCAATCCGTCGGCGCCTTCCAGCGAGTTGAGCAACGGATTGCGGTTCTGCTGGCGGATCTTGTTCCAGGTGAACTCCTTCTCGCCGAACAATTTGTAGAACTCGGGATAGTCCAGGATGATGTGGCGGGCGAGCATCGCAAGCTCGCGCACGGTCATCTTGTTGCCGGGATCGGGCAAGCCATTGGAATTGGCGAAGGTCGATTTGGTCATGCCGAGTTCGCGGGCGCGTTTGGTCATGAAGTCGGAGGCGAAGACGTGCTCGTTGCCGGCCATGCCCTCGGCGAGCGCGATGCAGGAATCATTGCCGCTCTGGATGATGGCGCCGTGCAGGAGATCATCCACCGACACCTTGCTGTTCAACGCGGCAAACATGGTCGAGCCACCGGCGGGCGCCCCGCCCCGGCGCCAGGCATTCTCGCTGATCCGGTATTCGTCGGTGAGCTTGACGTCCCCCTGCTTGACGGCATGGAACACCACCTCCGCCGTCATCAGCTTCATCATGCTCGAGGGCGCACGCATCTCGTCGGCGTTCTTCTCGAACAGCACGCTGCCGTTGGTCGCTTCCACCAGGATGGCGGTCGGCGCATCGCCGTCGAATCCGCCCTCCTCCTTCGGGGCCCCCTGCACGCTGTGGTTGGCGGCGTGGATGATGCCGCCCCAGGCGAGCGCCCCGACGACGAGCATCCCCGCCACGCCGCGCAGCAGGTTCCCGGCCTTGACCGGAAGCTGCCGAAACCGAAAAGTCGTGAATCTCATTGGCGATTTGCCCTAGCGCGGGGCGTTCTAACAGCTGGCCCCAACGCGAACAACACGTCCCTGTGGGTGCGCCCAGCATTTGCCGGCGCCGATCAGACCTCGCAAATGCGGCGGAAGCGCGCAAAGCCCTCCCAACGTACCGTCAAATGCGACGACGGCACGGCGACCGAACATCAGACCTGCAGCGGTCCGCTCATCGCGATGCGCACAAAACCCAGTCACCGATAAGGTCGCGGGCCGGCTTCTCTCGTCTCAGTACAGACCGCGCCCGCTCAGGATCTCGCTCGGACCACGCGGGTCGGCCGGCGCATAGGCCTCGGCCGAATAGCGGTCATCATTGTCGACGGAGACAGCACGCCGATTATTCAACAGGCGGCCCGCAGAGCGCGCACGGCTGGCGGAGGAGATTTCCGAGGTCGCGTTGATCGACGACTGGTCGGCAACCGTGTTGCCCAGGGTGTAGGGCCGTTCCTGCGGCATCGGGATGTCGCCGCGAGCCGGCCGGCCGACGCTCTCGGGCACGAACGGGCGGACCGACGCCACGCGGACCAGCGAAGGCGCCGGCGCCGGCGCGCCGGTGCGCAAGGTGGCGACGAGCTGGCGGTCGTCGGATCCTTCCAGCGGCGCGGAGCCGACATATTCGACCCGGACCTTGGCGACTCCATTGCTCTGGAAATCGAGCAGCTCGGCCGCCTTGTGCGAGACGTCGATCAGGCGGTTGCCGTGGTACGGCCCCCGGTCATTGACGCGAACGATCAGCGATTTGCCATTGGTGAGATTGGTGACCCGCGCGTAGCAGGGCATCGGCAGGGTTGGATGCGCCGCGCTGAGCGAATCCATGTCGAAGACTTCGCCATTGGCGGTCAGCCGGCCGTGGAAGTCGTCGCCATACCAGGACGCCAGGCCCTCGGCGCGATAGTTGACGTCCTCTTCCGGCACATACATCCGGCCGCCGACCACATAGGGCTTGCCGATGCGATAGGTGCCCCCGCCCTTCGGCACGGGATCGCCGAGCGCCACGACACGAGGGCTCGAGGAGACGCCGTATTTGGGATCGACGCGGCTGGCGAACTTGCCCGACGAGGCGCAATTGGCAAGGGTCAGGCAAAGCGCCGCAGTGGCACCGCCGCGCGTCACCCGCACGATATGATCTAGGCCTCGAATCCCCATTCGCCCCAAATACCATTTCCGCCGGTCACATCCCATGAGTGTGTGCCGGTCAATCCCATCGGTGCGACCCACCATCCGCACCGAACCGGGAGGATACCGCAACCGGAACACGGCGGAAATGGGGAGAGATCGATCGTGGTGAACAGGGGGTTTCGACGCCCGTTAAATTACGGACGAAAGGGGGCTGCCGAAGGGCGAAATTGACACATCTGTTGCGCGGAAGCCTCGGTCGTGTCCGATAGTGACTACAACTTCCGAAATCCTTTTGACTGTTCGGGCCTGCTCGTCGTTTTGTTTTTCACACGGGACACGCAAAGGATGCTTGCGATGATCGAGACGGTTACTGCACTGATGGGCTTGGCTGGCGCTGCCATTTTCTTGGCCCATGCGTTCGAAGGCGTGCTCTCCCGGTTCTGAGAGCCACGCACACCTTTTCAAAAATCGCTCGTTCCGAAAATTTTAATCAGTTGGGACGAGTTTCGGAAACGGAGGTGTATCATGGCTGATCATGACCTTGTTTCCGGCGGCTTCCTTGCTCTGACGGTGGCGGGACTGGTGCTGCTCTGCTCGAGCCTGTTGGCTTTTGCATTTGCCTGAGGCGGATCGACACTTACACGGTCGATCGTGAGCCTTCCGTAAAATGGCCTTTAAATCTCCGTGATCCGAACCGAGCGAAGGCGGCGGTAAGGCCGGCTTGTTTGCCCACGCAGTGGTGGCGGCGAAACGCTTGACAAGCCCGCAACACAGCCGCTCTCGTAGATGTGATTGAATGTCCGGCGCCGGCGCCGGACCAAACAGGAAAAGCCACGCTTCGAAAGGCGACGCCGATGCTTGCCGAGAAGTTTTTCCTGTACCTGGAAACATTGCTGAGGAGCCGCGCCTACCCGGACGGCGGCCCTCGTGTGGTCAGCACATCCCCGCATGTTCCCGCAAAGCTTCCCGACGCCAAGCGAGATTGAGCGCCCGCTTAGTTAGCCCTCCGATCGCCCTCCCCGGCGCCGATTTCGGCGCTGCGCCGACACTGCATCTCCTTGATCTTCCTGCCGCTCGGCCGGCCGGCGGCTCCCCGACGCTGCGGGCCTGCCTCGCCTCAAAGGGGGCAGGACCGATCAGTTCAAATGGACGATGATCAGTCCGGTTACATCGCTCATCTTGAGGCGGCCGATGTTGTCGACGAAATTGATGTCGAGCGGGACGGCAGCTGTTTCGATCCTCGCGACGCGCGGATGATCGCGATACTCTCCAATGTAGTCGCGGATCCACCGATCGCTCAGGAACGATGACCGCCAAGCCCGCATGTTTTGAAGATCGGCGGGACTCCACGCGTTGAATTCAAGGTGCACGATGGCGCGCTTCGTCAGCGACAGCGCCGCATCCTTTGCCTTGGCGAAAATTTCATCCTCACAATGCATTGCCGCTGCCGATGTGAAGACGACGTCGATCTCCGAGAGATCGTGCAAGGCTGCAAGCCGACTCGTGCCCGCCATCGAGCCATGAATCAGGATCGCATCGGCCGGAACGACATTGGGACGGTGGTAGCCGCCATTGATTCGATTCTTTGAGTGCGTGCCGGCTTAACCACGGAACCAGTCGATCCAACGCGCATTGATCGTGCAGCTATGGAGTCCGGCTGAATGACCAGTGTCGTCGATCCCGACATCGTTGCCAAATACTTCAAGGATGACCGGTGGTGGATGCCGCGAAAGCAGCCCGAGACCGAGACGGAGCGCAATGGGCGGGAGTCCAGGGAGCGCGCGACTGAGCGGGAACGGACGCATTCCAAAGGCCTTTTTTTGCGCGAGCACCTGGACGCGTAAACCGCGCCCGCCGCTTTCAGCCGGCAAGCCCTTGGCTCGGCCGCCTCGATCTGTTGCCGGGCGCCGAGCAGTCCAGCGCGCTCTTTTTGAGCGGACGATTCACCTGGTTTAGTGCGGAGATCACCGACGAGGGCTTTGATTGCTGAGCCTGGAAGCTTCCCCGAGACGAGCTCAGCCTTTCAGGTCAAAGCAGCGGTCCCAGACACTTGGGACCGCTGCTCCCGTCTTGACCGGCTCGTAGGCTTCAATCGACAGATCATGGAAAAGCCTTGGATGCCGAAAGATCGATTGGAGTGGTCTTTCACCATAGCAGCTGGGCTCGGCTTCGCATTGCTCCTAATAGCAATCGTTTTGACGCTGCAGTACTCAGGGCTCTAAAAGTTGCGATCGATCTGGTGACCAGGCGGTGTAAGTCCATTCGCACAAGTCCATTCGCCACCGCAAGCATGTTCGATGGATCACCGGCCAGGGTTCACCCCAGGGTCGTACAGGAGCGGCTCGGGCATTCCTCGATCGCGATCACGACGACATCTACAGCCACCTGATCCCGAACATGCAGAGCGAGGCCGCCGCGGCGGTTGACGATGCCATGCGGACCGCCATAAACAGGCGTCCGGACGACGTTGGGTAGCAAAGCGGTAGCAATAGTCTGGAAACGTTCTCTGCGGACTGCCAAAAGCCTGGCGACTTCAAGCGTTGGAAGGGTGGCCGAGTGGTTTAAGGCACCGGTCTTGAAAACCGGCGTGCCCGCAAGGGCACCGTGGGTTCGAATCCCACCCCTTCCGCCAACATGCTGGATTCGGCAGCCCGCGCCGGCGCCGAAAACATCAGCCAGACCCCCGCGGCGATACAGGCCACCCCGGCGGCCCGTGCGAGCCACCGTCCCCATGGCGTGAGCTTCTCCAGCAGCACCAGCAGTGCCAGCAGCGCGATCCAGAGCACGTTCATCACGCCGACCACGAACAGGAGCGCCATCAGGACCCAGCAGCAGCCGACGCAATAGGCGCCGTGGCGCAACCCCAGCCCGAGGCATCCCGGCACATCGCTGCGAAAGCCGCCGTGGCGCATCAGGAATCCGAGCGGCGTCTGGCACTGGGCGAGGCAAATGTCCTTGAGCGGCGTCCACTGGTAGACGCCCGCAGCGATCAGCACGACGGCGCCGAGCGTGTCGCTGGCGCTCGTCATGCGGGGATCGAGCAGCGCCTCGCGCTCCATCACCCATTGGATCAGCGTCGCCAGCAGCGAAAGGCCGGTCCAGGCCAGGAAGTAGCCGGCGGCGAACCAGCCGGTCGCGGCGAACGGCTTGCCCGCGATCCTTCCCTGCCGCCCGACGCGGGCGTACATGAGGAGCATGGGCGTGGCCGAGGGCGCCATCATTCCGACCATCATCACCGCCCACATCAGGAACACATAGACGAACTCGATCGCGCGCCACGGCTCGTTCGCCGGCAGCATGATTCCAATCCCGGCCGGGATCATGCGGTACCCGGTCATGTCCATGCCGCCCATGTCCATGTCGCTGGCAAGCCAGAGCACATAGGCCCAGGCAAGCGCGACAATGATCCCGATCGCGCCACCAACGACCCAGCGATCGCGCCGCAGCACGGTTTCCAGGGTGCCGTCGGTCATCTGCGAGGCGTGTGGCGGGCGTTATCGGCAGGCCGTATCCGGAGCTGAATCACGCCTGGTTCGACCATTTGATCGGCGCATAGAGGCCGTTCTTGCCGGAATTATCCCAGCGCATGCCGTGATCGTTGTAGGTGTTGCCGGCGGCGCCGACGGCCATCACCATCCTGTCGGGGCTGACCGGATGGCCGATGTTCGCCCACATCTCTCCGCTGGGATGCATGGTCGGCAGCGGAGCGACGGACATGTGCAGAATGCCCGAAATTTCCGCGGAGCGCGTCTTGCCATCGATCCGGAAGGTGATCGGGACCTTCTTCACCCCCAGATTCGTGCTGATCAGCGGCGTGAACGCGGCCATGGGGCCGCCGGCGGCGCCGGTGAAGATCGCCCCCAGGGCCTCGGTCTGGCTGTCGTCGGCGCGCTCATCGACATAGGCGGCCACCGACCAGTTGCCTTCTGCCATCACCCCCGGTGCGTGGAGCATCACCGCCACGTTGAGGTCGTCGAGCGCGACGTCGCCATAGCGGCCGTTGTCGATGTGGAACAGCAGCGGCACGTTGCAGAAGCCGTCGGTCGGTTGCGCGGTCAGAGGCGCGGCTGCCGATACGAGGCACGGACATACGATGCTGCAGCTGCAATTCTCGAAATAGTCACCGGAAAGGTGCCATTGGACCTGATCCGCCATCGCTCCCTCCTGCTGGTCCGAAACCGACCGGTTGCTCTTGGATGAGCCTCATGCGCGGATGGTACACTGTCCGGCAAAGTGTCGGAAGCCGATTTCCCGCGGCCATTTTCGCAAATGAAAGGGGCCGGCAGTGCGTCTGCCGGCCCGCCGTCTCAAATTGCTGGAAGCGCGACGCCTCTACCTGGAATCGCCGTCGTGGTCGCGGTCCCGGTCGAAGTCGAACAGATCGAACAGGTCGCCGATTGCCGGCATATTGACGGGAACATAGGCGTCGTCGTCATTCGTGCGCGGGTTCGGCAGGTTGTCGCGGCTGCGTGGGGTGAGCTTGCCGAGATGCCAGTTGCGCTCGACGAACTTCACGAACGACGAATGCTCGCCATAGACGTGGCTGATATGGCCGCCGCGGGAGAACGGCGACACCGCGATCATGGGGATTCGAGGCCCGGTGCCGAAGAAGTCGACCGGCTGGATGAAGCCTGAATCGTAGTAGCCGCCCCCCTCGTCGACGGTGACGAAGATGGCCGTGCTCTCCCACTGCTCCCTGTTGCCCTGCGCGAGCTCGATGATGTTCTTGGCGAACGCCTCGAACAGATCGAACTTCGAGGACGCGGGGTGGCCGTCCATGGTGCCGTCCGGCTTGACGTAGGACACCGCCGGCAGCGTTCCGTTCTTCAGGTCGTTGAAGAGGTCGGTGACGTCGCGCATGTGGTCCGCGCGCATCGCCGGATAGTTCAGTTGATATTCGAACGGATTGCAGATGTTGCAGTAGAGGCCGTCGAGCGGTGCGCCGGTCCCCGAAACAGTGTAGCCGCCGCCGTAATACTTCCACGGAATGTTCTTCGCGCTCAGGAGATCGCCGATGCTGGTCATGGTGACCGGGGGAATCGAGCCGGCACCGCTCGGCGTGCCCTGCGGTGTCCAGGCCGGGTCGATGTTCACCGC
Source organism: Bradyrhizobium sp. (assembly GCF_019242285.1). Lineage (GTDB taxonomy): Bacteria > Pseudomonadota > Alphaproteobacteria > Rhizobiales > Xanthobacteraceae > Bradyrhizobium. The sequence continues at coordinate 22,069 of NZ_JAFAVV010000504.1, read as the reverse complement.
GTTGTAATAGTGCCCCGCATCGCACCTGGACTGCGCCTTGTAGGGCAGCTTGCCGAGGTAATCCAGGATCGGCTTGACGCCCGGCTGCGCGGGATCAGAGCAGTTGAACCACTGCTTGCGCGCCGTGTAGAGGTTCAACGTGTTCGGCTGCGGATCGGGATTGTAGACCGTGCTCGCGGCCGGGGTCGCCGCATTGCCCTTGCCGTCACCGAAGAACACCTGGTCGGCGAAGCCGAGCGGCACGCTGTCCGGACCGGTGCCGCCCATGACCGGCTGGTGATAGTTGTCGCTCATGGTGTAGTTGTCGGCGAGGAACTTGAAATAGGGAACGTCGCCCTTCTGCATGTTGAAGAACGCCATCGTCTGGCCGGTGTCGTGCGGCGTGCCGCCCGGCGCGGTCGAATAGGTGGTGGTGATGGCCGACTGCAGGTCGTGCAGGCAGCCGGTCGGATTGCCGCGCGAGACATGCTCGCTGTCGATCGCGCAATCCATCTGCTGATACATCTGGAAGAACTGGTGGATGGTGTCGCCGGTGTAGGCGTCATAGGGCATGGTGGGGCCGGTCATCAGGAATGGTCCCGGCGGCAAGGTGTTCACATTGGTGATGCGGATATCCGGACCGACCTTGTTCGGCAGACCGGTGCCGCCGGTGCCGTACAGGAACTGGTCGGCCGCCGGCAGGCCCGGATCGCCGCCCGGAAGCGTCAGGATCGCAGCCGCTGGCGGATTCTGCACGCCTGCCAGATCAGGCGCAGGCAACGTCGTGTAGAGCGCCTTGCTGGCTTTGCCGACACTGATGAAGAATTTGCCACCGTTGGGCGCCGAGGTGATCTGAAACTGGTGGCCCTTGTCGAAATTCTCGTTCGGCGAGCCGTCGCTCTTGACGATGCGCTCCGAAAGCAGGTTCAGCACCCGTTCGTTGCGGGATTTCGGCTGGTAGGTCGCAAACAGATGGTCGAAGCTGCGATTTTCCCCGACGATGATGACGACGTGCTTGATCGGCGACGCCGTCCTGATCTGCTCGACCGGGTTTCGTCCATCGTGATCACGTCCGTCGTCCGCGCGAACCGTTTGCGACATGGCAAGGGCCGCGACTGAAGTGCCGAGCAGCAATCGGCCAAGCTTGTGCGCAAGCACTGGTTTCAACATGACTCTCTCCCGTTGGAAACAATTGGAGGTAGTAGAAGCGCACGTAGTTGTAGGTGGGATGGATGACGTCAGTTCTCTCATTGCGTAACGGTTCGAAAACAACCGCGAGGCAACATCGGGGCACGACGATCGAGAGTGGTGATTTTGCGGATCACTCCTCGTCATCCACCGATTTTTCCGGTCCACCGGCCGTCGCTGACGAGAGCAAGCGCCCTGCCCCAGGGTTCAGTCCTGGAGGCCTTTCTCGCGCTGGCCGCGACGCCAATTCGCGGCGTGGCCGTATCAGCGCTGGCGGCTGCGTGGTTGCGGAGGCTCTGGCGGTCCCCCACTCGCCTCCGCAGCCCGCGCGCCGACCGCTTCGATCTGCGGGCGCGCCGGCTCCGCGGCAGCCGAGCCGGGCGGCGGCAAGGTCAGGATGACCGTCTGCTGATCCCGCACCAGCGTCACTTCGCCGGCCTGGACCGAACGCAGCTTCCAGCCTTGATAATCCTCACCGATCTTGAGCCGCAACGGGGTCTTGCTCGCTGGATCGACAAAGATCCCGTAGCTCTCATCCTGACCCAGAATGGTGCCGGTCAACGCGATGGGCGGGGGCTCGGTCCGCGCCGGCTTCGGCGCCGCCGAAGGTGTCGTCACCGCCGGCACAGATGCCGTCACGGGAGGCGGCGGTGGGCGCCGCGACGCCGAAAAGATCGGCCGGTCGCGGGTGTTCGACAAGGTCGCAAGCGGAATCGCCCACAGCGGATTTTCACTTCGTGTCTGTTCGGATGCGACCGGCGTCGGCTCCGGCGGCCGGACTTCCACAACGGTCGCGGGCGTCGCCGGCTGGTCCCAGATCGCGGAAACGGACGGGCTCTCCGGCCGTCGCGCGGCATCCGTGTCGACCGCGGACGAGTCGGTCGGCAGGGCGAACGTCGATCCCGGAATGCCGAGCAGCACCAGCAACGCCGGTGCCATTTTCCAGTTCCTCCCGTGTCCGGTCATTTCGCCCCCTGCCATTGTCCGGATACGGTCAGCAGGACGCGAAGCTTGCCCTGGCCGCTCGCCGCAACGTCGGCAGGCGCCTGCGCCACGACCTGGTCGACGAACAGGAACGGCATGCCGGCCTCGAGATCGTAGAGCAGGCGTTGCAGGCCCCCTTGATCGACGTCGCAGCTTGCGATGATGCTGAGGAAGCCGGACTTGGATTGCGTGCCCTGCAGGTCGACCTGGGACGACAGCACGGTGCCGCCGAGTCGGGTGACGGCCGCCGTCACCCGCTGCAGCAGGACCGCGCCTGCCACCGTCACCGTTGCGCCTTCCAGGAATGGCGAGCCGGTCGGTCCGCTGGCCACCGCCTGACTGCCGGCGGAAGCCGGCCTCCTGCCCTCGAGCTGCTCGAGCATGGCGGCTGAGGCCGCAACATCCGTCCGCTGGCCGAGGACGACGATCAACGCGTCGACGGCGAAGAACAGCAGCAGGCCGAGGATGCCAAGATAGACCGCCGCCGCGGGCAGCGGCGTCGTCGCGAGTCTCCTCATGATGGCGAGCTGGTTCATGATCCCGATCCGAAATAGGCCGTGACGTGCGCCTCGATGTGGAACCGCTCACCCGGGTCGCTCGGGTCGCGCGTGGTCGGCGCGAAGAAGGTTGCCCGGGTGAATTGCGGCGACTGCTCCAGGAGCTTGATCAGTGAAGGCGCATCCTGAGTGAGGCCGACAACCTGCATCTTGTCGCCTTCGACGCGCAGCTCGGTGACGTAGGTCGTGTCGGGCAGCACGCGCGAGATCGCCTCGAGCACCATGACGCTCGACGGCGAGCTCTGCTTGCGCCTGGCGAGCAGAGCGCGGGCCGATCCACTGCCCTGGTCGATGCGGAGCGCGGCGCGCCGCTGCGCGATGCGATGTTGCAGGTCCTGCTGCTCGGCATCGAGCATGCTGCCGGCATAGGTCGAGATCAGGAGCGACGCGGCTGCTGCGAGCGACGCGCCGAGCAGGGTCAGGCGCAACAGCCGTGACAGGTCCACCCCGCCTCCATGCGCAAGCTCGCGCTCGAACACGCAAACCGGTTCGGCATCCGCAGGCACCTCGACCAATCCCGCGACCGACGCTGCCCCGAGCCTGGTGGCAAGCGTCACCAGCGGCTGAATTCTCTGCTTCGAGGTCGCGGCCACCGTCAGTGCGATGCGATCGTTGGCGATCGCGACCGGCTGCGTCATGCCGAACTCCGCCTCGCTCGCCGTCCAGGGCGTCAAGCGGTCGATCTGGGCGCGGACCATGCCGCCGAGAAAGTCGGCCGCCTGCTTCGGGAAGTCGATCTCACGGAACAGGAGCTGCTCCGGCCGCATTCGAATGTCGACGCGGCTGCCGCGAAGCGCGGCTCGCCAGCGGGCGTCAAGCATCGGATCGTGGCCGGTCTCTCCGAGGCGTAATGGCTGCGCCGGCAATTTCGCGCCTCCATCGGCCGGGTCGAAGCGCACTGTGAACCAATCATCGTCGCCCATCACGAGGACGACGCGCCGTTGCGGCATGATGCGCAAGATGGCGGCCTTGACCACGGCGGCAACCGCGGCAATCCAGGCGTCGAACAGGCGTTTCAGCTCCATTTGCATGCGCTTCACCGCTCCCCTGCCGCCCGGCGCTGCGGGAGATGGTCCTGCCATGACAGCACCCGATAGGGCTCGTCCTTGCCGTCCAGGCCGATCACGACCTCCGAAGTGTTTTGCCGCCCATCCGGAACGCGGATCTGGATCGAAAGACGATAGGCCTTGCTCTTCTGTGCCATGGCGCTGGCGCCTGCGGGACCGAGCGCAGTCGCTAGCGCTGCGGCGTCGTTCCCGAGCGAGGCGCGGCCATTGAGGAACTGGCGGAGCACGAGCGGCGTCATGCCCGGCAGCGCCGCGATCACTTCGGCCGGCGCGTTGATCACATCGACGCCGGACTCGCCGCTGAACACGGTGACGAACGGCAGTGCCCGCTCCACCAGCGCCGGCGGAGGACCGAGCACGAGGGCGAGCTCGTTGACATGGGCGAATGGCCCCTGTCGTGGCGAATAGGCGCGGCCGGCCGCGCGATAGAGGGCATCCTCGTTTCCGGCGCTTTCCGGCGTCGGCTTGGTCCGCCAGGCGATGATGCGGTCGGCAAATTCGCTCGCATCATCGCCACGTGCGCCCAGGACCGACATCAGGCCGGCCAGCAGCTCCTTTGGCGCAGCGTTGAGATCGATCCGCGCCGCTTCGGACAGATAGCCGACTGATATATCCGCGCCGTTCAGACGGGTATGAAATGAACCTCGGGCCGGCCGCGCCTCATCGCCGGAAAGCTGCAACTGATAGGCGGCGAGCTCGACACCGGCGGACGCCAAGGCCTCGACCTGCAACGCCGTGTCATTGAGGCCGAGCGTCCTTGCCGAATTCGAGAGGTACAACGCAAAGATCATCGCCAGCGAGGCGAGCGCCGCGACCAGCCACAGCACGGCGACGATGATGAAACCGCGCTCGGGCATGGCGTTTCGGCGGGTCGGTCCCGGCATCATGGATTGCCCTGCCTGGGTGCGAGACCGGCGGTGCTGCCGTCGGCCATGGCTGCTTCGTCCGCGCTGTCCTTGGAAGTTCCGTCGGATTTGCCGGCGCTCGCCGGCGCGTTGACGTGAACCGGCGTCACTGTCGACACCGAGAGCACGCGCCGGCTCCGAGTGTCATGGACCGTGACCATGATCAGCGTCGGCAGCCGGTTGCGATCGTGCCAATCATCGCGGAAGACCCGGTCCGGCCCGGCATAGGCGAAGGACAGGCCGAGCGGTGGGCGCAGCAGCACGACCGGATCGACGGCACGCACCTGCTCGAACGAGACGCCGGCCGGCACCGGGGCGAATGACGCCCGCGAGCGCACCGTGAGCAGGCGGCCTTGATCATTGCTCTCGCCGATCCGCACCACGTCGAGGCCGACGCCGGCATTGGGCCCCATCGCCGTGCGTACGAAGGTGATCGACCGCGCCGTGCCCTCGAACAGCGGCTTTCTCCGCTCCGCGCCGGCCGGCACGAACTCGGCGGCGGCGAGATCGGCCGCGATCCGCTGCATCGAGATGCCGATCAGCTCGCTGAGCTGAATGCGATCGACGCCGCGATTCCAGCTCGGCAGCCATTGCGCGGTGATGGTCGCAAGGGCCGACAGCACGAGCCCGGTCAGCGCCAGCGCCAGCAACGCCTCGATCAGCGAGAAGCCGCGTTCGCCGCTGCGGCCTGGGCGTTGCCGGCTAGGGGGCGGTCTGCTCATGACCGACCTGGTCCGTGGACGAGGCGAACGGTTTCCAGATCGACGGCCGCACCGGAAGGCGAGCGGACGCGGATCTTGACGAGTTCGGGAATCCAGGCGGCATCGGTGTCGGCCGCCGCCCAACCGCCGCCGACGGGACCGACATCGATCTGCCAGCGGTAACCACGGAGCTGCCCGGATCGCACCCCCGGCGTCAGCTCGTTGCGCTCTGGGATCGCGGTTGCGAGCACGGTCTGGGCAGCCTGCATGAGCGCGACATGGCTCTCCAGCGTGCGCACGCCGCGGGCATTGGTCGACATCACCGAGCCGATGGCCAGCACCGAGACGGCGACGATCGCGAGCGCGATCAGCACCTCCAGGATCGTAAAGCCGGCGTCGCGCCGGTCAGTTGGCGGCTGCAGAACGGGGAACAACCTCAATCCTTCCAGTCAGCCAGTTCACGCGGATTTCGTAGGACGCATCGAGCCGGGTCAGGGCAATGGTGCCGCCGCAGGACATGCCGTCGGCGAAGAACCTGATGGTCGACAGCGCCGCGCGCTGCCGGCACGTCTGCGGCAGCAGTGCGTCGAAACGTACGTCGCCCGGGATGCGAAGCGTTTCGCCGGTCACGGCCGAGCGGATCGCGCGGGACGGCGCATCCACCAACGTCGCGACATCGGACTGACGCCTGATCGCGGCGTTGCGGTCGGCTTTCAGTAGCGATGCGGCCTCGAGCGCATAGGCTTGCAGGCGCGGCCGCGAGGTGTGGAGCGGCGCCAAGGGCAGCAGCACCGCCGCCAGCATGGCGACGATCGCCATCACACAGACCATCTCCAGCAAGGTGAAGCCGCGCTCGGACGCCCGGTTCATTCGACCTCATTCGTTCTCGTTCATTCGTTCTTGGCGGTTGCCATGGTGTCGAGCGAGATATCGGCCGCCGTGCCGCTGCCACCTTCCTGGCCGTCGGAGCCGAGCGAGATGATGTCAAAGGCACCGTGTTCGCCCGGCGCACGGTAGACGTAAGCGTGGTTCCAGGGATCGCTCGGAACGTTGCCGCCTTTGAGATAGGGGCCGTTCCAGGCAGCCACGCCGGAAACGGGTCGAACCAGCGCGGCGAGCCCTTCGGCGGACGAGGGGTAGCGGCCGGCATCGAGATTGAACAGGTCGAGCGCGCTCGCAAAGCTCTGGATCTGGATCTTGGCCGCTTTCACGCGCGATTCACTGAGGTAGTTGAGCACACGCGGGCCGATCAATCCCATGATCAGGCCGATGATCGCGATCACCACCAGCATTTCAACCAGCGTGAAGCCTCCCTCGTGGCGTCGGCGCGACGTTCGACCGGTTCGGGAAGCGGGCATTGCGATGGAAGGCTGCTTCGACATGGCGACAAATCCCTGACTATCCGACGAGCTGGGTGACCGAAAGCAGGGCCGTCATGACTGAGACGATCAATCCGCCGACGACGGCACTGATAGCAATGATGGCAACGGGACCGACGACGGCCACGATCCGGTTGAGGCTGCGCTGCAGCTTCGCTTCGTAGAACTCGGCGACCCGGCCAGCCAATACGGCCAATTGCCCGGTCTCCTCGCCCAGCCGCAGCATGCGCAGCGCCATCGGCGGCAATGTGCTGGACGCCGACAGCGCCTCGGACAGCTTTCCACCATGGCGCACGCGATCAGCGGCGGCCGCCCAGGCGTCGAGAGGGCCTGTGCCGGCCATGATGTCGACCAGAATCCGCAAGGTCGTGGTCAGGTTGACGCCGCTGCCGAGCAGGACGCCGAGATTGCGGCAGAACAGGCTGGTCCGGTGGAACTGGAAGATGTTCCTGATGCCGGGGATGGTTGCGATCGCACCGACCATTGCCGCCCTCGCCTTCGCCTGGCGCAAGGTGAGCCAGAGCGTTCCGATCAAGGCCGCGCCTGTGAGCAGCAATATGGTACCGTTGGCGCGCATGAACTCCGACAAGCGAATGAAGACGATGAGCGCGGAGTCGGACCTGTTGCCGAAATCCTGCAGCACGGAAGAGAATTGCGGCAGCACGAACAGCAGGAAGAACAACATCACGCCGCAGGCCGCGATCAGCACGAACGCCGGATATTGCATGGCGTCGGTCAATTTGCGGCGCGTCTGCTCCGCGCGCACGCGCTCTTCGCCCAGCAGCTCCAGCACCTGGTCGAGCGTTCCCGATATCTCCCCGACTTTGACGAGAGCGACATACATCGGAGAGAACAACGTCGGATGGACCGCGATGGCCTCCGCCAGGCTCTCGCCGCCGTGAAGCGCGGCGCGCAGCTTGCCGACCACCGGACGCAACCGCCCGACATCGGCATCGCTCGCCAGCAATTCGAGCGCGTCATCGAGCCGGGCACCCGCCCTCAGGAGCAGCGCGAGATCGCGCGTGAAGGTCGTCACTTCCTCTCGGCTTGGCGCGCCAAACAGGCCCATTCCGCCGGAGCCAACAGCCGCCCGCCCCTCCTCCACGGTCTCGATCAGGAGCAGGCTCATATACTCGATACGGGCCGCCACCTCGCCGGCGCTGGCGGCAGTCAGCACGCCATGCACGATCTCGCCGCCTTGCGTCAGGGCCCGATAGCGGAAGTTTGGCACAATTCACCTCACCAGACGCCGGTGACGCAGCGGGCTCCGCCAAGGGCGCGGCTTAGGTCTGGCCGATAACCGCCGGAGACGTCGTTTATTGATCCGGAATGTGACATCAGTACGAAGCAAGCGGCCGAGCACGTCGGCCGGCAGGAATGACACACTCGGCAAGGGTCGCGCGGACAACCGGCCTTGCGAAACATTACTGTCATCTTTCCGGGCTACGGCAGGAACCTGCTGGGGTCGCTTTTCTTTTTGGCGGGGCGACCGTGTTCTGGAAGTTGGATCGGCGAAGTATGGCGCGTGTCGGCAATCAGAACCGGTCGCGCCTGGCGACCTGCAGTGCCGGAGCGATCCTCTCGGCATTCTGTCTGGGCTGCCTATTGCTGCTTGAGTCCTGCAATTCGATCACGACGGAGACCGCCGCCCCCGGCGACATCGACGTGCTCGACAAGGTGCGTTCGCTCGACATCCTGCCCCGGCAGACCTCGGGAGTGGGCTCGCCCCAGACCAACGCCGGGGCGCGGAGCCACGCCGCCGTGTATGAGGGCATGGAGATCACCGACGTCTCGGAGACCCGCGCCGACCCGGTGGCGACCGGCAATGGCTATGACCTGAACTTCGAGAACACCCCGATCGCGACCGTTGCCAAGGTGCTGCTCGGCGACATCCTGAAGACCGGCTACGCCATCGATCCGCGCGTGCAAGGCACCGTCAGCCTCGTCTCGGTGCGGCCGGTGCCGAAATCGGACATCCCGTTCGTGCTGGAGAGTGCGTTGCGGTTGAGCGGGGTGGTCCTGGTTCGGGATGGCGCCGGCTATCGCCTGACGCCGCTCGGCGATGCCGTCGGCACCGGCCGGGTGGATGCGGCCGCGGCAACGCCCGAGCCCGGCTATGGCGTCTCCGTGGTGCCGCTGCAATACGTATCGGCGGCGACCGTGCTGAAGCTGATGGATTCCTTTGCGACCCGGCCCGGCAGCATTCGGGCGGACCCGACGCGCAATGTCCTGCTGGTCCAGGGCACCGGCGCCGAGCGGCGAACGGCCGTCGACACCGTCATGAGCTTCGACGTCGACTGGATGCGCGGCCAATCCGTCGGCATCTATCCGCTCAGCAACAGCGCGCCGGAACCGATCATCGCCGAGCTCGAGAAGGTCATGGATTCCGGCGAAGGCGGCCTCAGCCAGAGCGTCGTCAAGTTCCAGGTCGTGAGCCGGCTCAATGCCATCATGGTCGTCAGCCGCAAGCCGGCGCTGCTGCGCACGGCGGCGACCTGGATCAAGCGGCTCGATCGCGAGGACACGACGCGCAACAGCGTTCACGTCTACCGGGTCAAATATGGCGAGGCGCGCCAGATCGCGCGCGTGCTCTCCGACATGTTCGTGGGCGGTTCGGCCTCGCTCGACAGCGCCGACAATCAGTTGGCGCCCGGCTCCGGACTGTCCTCGACATCGAGCATGGACCGGCTTTCCGCGAACGGCGGTGCACCCTCGCAGGCAGGCGGATTCGCCAACCGCACGGCGTCGGCGACCGGCGGAACGCCGTCCGGGTTTGGTCAATCGCAGAGCCAGCCGCCCGCGGCCGGCAATCCGCCGACCGGCGGCGCGCTCGACAACCGCAGCACGACGGCCAGCAACGGACAGCCGTTGATGCAGGGCGTGCGGATCACGCCCGACGCGGTCAACAACACGCTGCTGATCTATGCCGACCAGGGCAACTACCGGATCATCGAAAACACGCTGCAGCAGATCGACCAGCCGCCGTTGCAGGTCGCGATCGACGCCACCATCGCGGAAGTGACGCTCACCAACGAGCTGAGCTATGGCGTGCAGACCTTCCTGACCAGCAAGAACCTCGGCCTGAAGCCGGACACCGGCTCGATCATGAACACCCAGGCGACGCAGGCCCCGGTGGCGGCCACCGCGGGCACGGTGGCCGGCGCCTTCATCAACCGTGCCTTCCCCGGCTTCAATTTCCTGGTCGGCTCGGAAGCACAGCCCAGCGCCATTCTCGATGCGCTGCATTCGGTTACCAGCGTCAAGGTGCTGTCCAACCCGTCGCTGGTCGTGATCAACAATCAGGTCGCGACACTGCAGGTCGGCGATGTCGTGCCGGTCTCGACCGGCAGCGCCACCGTGCTCACCACGTCCAACACGGTCGTCAACACGATCGACTATCGCAATACGGGTATCATCCTGCACGTCGTGCCGCGCATCAACGTCAATGGCAACGTCACGCTCGACGTCGAGCAGGAGATCTCCTCGGTCTCGCCGACGTCGTCCTCGGCGTTGACGCCGACCGTTTCGGAACGCCGCGTCAAGAGCACCATTTCGGTGGCGGGCGGCCAGACGGTGCTGCTGGCGGGCCTGATCAAGGAACAGCAGAGCGGAACGCGCAACGGTATCCCGCTGCTCGATGAAATCCGGGGCCTGGGCGACGCCTTCTCGCACCAGGACAAGACCGGAACCCGCACCGAGCTGATCATCTTCATCCGCCCGCAAATCATCCGCACCGGCAACGACGCGCGGCAGATTGCGGAAGAGTTGCGGTCGAAGCTGCGCGGCAGCGTGGGAGCGAGCACCGATGATTTGCGCGTTCACACCATGCGCTGACCGCGTCGTGCCGAGGTCGCGCCCACTGCGCGTTGCCGCAGCCGCCGTGATTGCCATCTGCGTGATCGCATCGCGTCCGGCACTGGCCGACGGTCTGGCGCGCGCCAGTGCAGCCTATGCCAGGGGCGACTATGTTCTTGCTGTCAACGTGCTGACGCCGTTGGCGCTGCGCGGCAATGCGAACGCCCAGGCGATGCTCGGTTTCATGTACGAAAATGGATTCGGCGCGCCGCAGGCCTACGTTGCGGCTGCCGACCTCTACATTCAGGCTGCAATTCGCGGCAATCCGTTCGGCCAGGCCATGCTCGGACTGATGTACGACAAGGGCCACGGCGTGCCGCAGGATTTCGTGCTCGCCTACAAGTGGCTGGATCTGGCCGCTGCTCGCGCACCGAAGGCGGAACGCGACTACTTCCTTCGCCTTCGCAATGCGGTCGCGTCCAAGATGTCGCCTGCACAGATCGCGGACGGACAGCGGCTCGCCCTGCTGTGGGCTCCCGGGCGGCCTTAGTCGACTCGTCGACCTTGGCCGCCTGGTCATTTTCGCGAGCAATGCCCTCGTTCCGCTTCGATCGTGATCCTCGCTGAATCCTCTTGGATTCGTGAGGGCGTCGGAATGCGAGCGGTAGCAATTCCCGCATTCGTCATCCGGGTGTCAATCGGTCGCAATACACCCTAGCGCAATCTGCGGCGCCGGCGCCGCATGGAAGTGAAGGGCCGCCGCCGACCGGCCCTTTCGGTGTCGCATTGACATGCTCAGTGAGCCGATCGGCAAATCAACCAAGTTCGTCCCATGAAAATGTCCGACCTCACCTGCCCGTCCTGCTCCGCATCCTATGAAGTGGCCGAATCGATCTCGGCAAAGGGAAACCCGGGACACGCGCAATGCGCCATCTGCGGCGCCATGCTGGCGTCCTGGCAAGACTCGAAATTGCGTGCATATCGGCTCGTTCTCGCGCCCGAGCACAAGTATTCGAGCGTGCCGGTGCCGCCATCGCCCGGCTGCTGAGGCAACGGCGCCCCCGGGTCTCCATGAGCCGGACGATCGGATGGTCTCGTCACGAGAGCGATCGGCCGGCGTCCCTGCGACGCGCAGAGGCGACGTTTCGCCGTCTTGTGGTCAAGTTTGAAACGGATTCCGGCGGCATGTTCGCTGCCGGGTGGCGTGACTCCGCAACGGCGTTGCGCCGCTTATTTGGTCCAGCGATTGGCGCAAATTAGTTTCTAAGAGTTTGGCGTTGCGAGGAAGACTTCCTGGTTTGCGCATCGGCGCCGTCGATCCCGATTCCGCTGAGCGCGCGTGATGAAATTCGCCGCACTCGCGCTCGCCATGATGGGGTTCGCGATCGGCACGGTCTTTCGGTTGAGAATGCTCCTGCCGATCCTCGTGCTGCTGCTTCTTCTGTCGATCCTGTTTGCTTTGGCCGGCGGTTTTTCCTTCTTTCAGGCGGTGCTGCTGGTGGTCGCGGTACAAGCCATCGTTCAAAGCGGATATTTTGCCGGCCTGGTCGCGCGGGCCGTTCTGGCCGGCATCCTGCGGGAGTGAATGGCGAGCGCTGGGCCGGCAGCCGACCTGCCTTTCTTGATCACGCGTTTGCGTCAGTTCTCACGTGCTCGATCTTGACATGACGGCTCGGCAGGCGGCCAACGCTGCGCTGATGGCGGACGAAACCGCAAGACCCAGGATGCCGAACGGCCCACGCTTTGGAGGTCGATCGGTCGTGGCGTTGGCATTGGCGAGGAGATACTCGACGCCGGAAAACCCGGCGTGATCGAACATGGCGTATCGGCGAACTCTGGCTCTGTGGCTTCTTCCGCTCCGAGCGCGCATCCGTCACCCGACGATCGAGTACCCTAGTTCATCTCTGTCCCAACCCGCTGTTCCAGGAGGTCGCGCAAGTGCGGCCCCATGCTGAACGCATCTCAGCGTCGCATTATTTTAGGATTGAAATTATGACGTCCGCAATACAACCAACCAGTTGAAACAACGTCATTCAGCGTCATGTCGCCGTCGAATCCGCGAACCCGGCCTCCGCTCGCGCAGGAGTAGCGGCACGGCCCTTTCCTCTGCGCCGCGGCCGCCTTGCAGCGGCAGGAAATCCGGCATGCGGCATTTCCGAAAGCTGAGTTGGCCGGTGGGCGGCCTCAGAAGGCGGGCGGCGAAATCAGGACGACGGCTGGTCCTGCTTCTTGCCGTACACCTGGTCGGCGCGTTTCTCGAACGCTGCGGAGAAGCGCGCAAAGGCGGTGTCGAACATCGACCCCATCAGCATCGCCAGCATCCGGCTCTTGAACTCGTAGGCAATGTGGAAGCCGACGTCGCAGGCGTCCTCGCCTTTGTCCTCGAAGGTCCAGCGGTTCTCCAGGTTGCTGAACGGCCCCTTCAGGTAGCGCACCAGGATGTTCAGGTTGGGACGGTCGAGCGTCACCTCGCTGGTGAAGGTTTCCTTGACCAGCTTGAACGACACCGTCATGTCGGCGACGATGACCTCGGTGCCGTCCGGCCGAGGCGCGCGCTGGCGCACCTTCAGCGACTGGCACAGCGGCACGAATTCGGGATAGCGCTCGACATCGGCGACGAGGTCGAACATCTCGGAGGCGCGGTGCTGGACTCGCCGCTTGTTGGAAAAGCTCGGCATCGTCGCAATGCTAGCGGGAAATCGCCGCGCGCGCCGCCTTCAGCCTGGCGAAATCGTCGCCGGCATGATGCGACGAGCGGGTCAGGGGGCTCGCCGACACCATCAGGAATCCCTTGGTGTAGGCGACCTTCTCGTAGGCAGCGAACTCGTCCGGCGTCACGTAGCGCATCACGGCGTGATGCTTGCGGGTCGGCTGCAGGTACTGGCCGATGGTGAGGAAGTCGACCTCCGCCGAGCGCAGGTCGTCCATCACCTGCAGCACCTCGTGGCGCTCCTCGCCGAGCCCGACCATGATGCCGGATTTGGTGAAGATGGCCGGGTCGATCTCCTTCACCCGCTGCAGCAGCCGGATGGAATGGAAATAGCGTGCGCCCGGCCGCACCGAGAGATAGCGCGACGGCACGGTTTCCAAATTGTGGTTGAAGACGTCGGGCCTTGCGGCGGCCACCACCTCGAGCGCGCCGTCCTTGCGCAGGAAGTCCGGGGTGAGAATCTCGATCGTGGTCTGTGGGCAGCGGGCGCGGATCGCGCGCACGGTTTCCGCGAAATGCTCGGCGCCGCCATCGGCGAGATCGTCGCGGTCGACCGAGGTGACCACGACATGGGCAAGGCCGAGCTTGAAGGTCGCCTCCGCGACGTGGTCGGGCTCGGCGGGATCGAGCGCGCCGGGCAGTCCGGTCCTGACGTTGCAGAAGGCGCAGGCACGGGTGCAGGTGTCGCCCATGATCATGAAGGTCGCGTGCTTCTTGTCCCAGCACTCACCGATATTCGGGCAGCCCGCCTCCTCGCATACCGTGACCAGCCCGTTCTCGCGGACGATGTTGCGGGTGTCGGCAAAGCCGCGCGTGGTCGGTGCGCGCACGCGGATCCAGCCGGGTTTCGCCGGCGACACGGCATCGGGCCGATTGACCTTCTCGGGATGACGCGGACGCAGCGGCGTCTGGGAAATAGTGTCGATGACGGTGACCATGGAGGATCCCTTTGCCCCTAGGTAATCCCCGGGGCGGTGACAAGCAACCCGGCGCCCAGCCGGGCTGGCGAAAGCAGCCGGATACGGGCAGATTTGCCCCCTGTTTCCGCGCGATTCCTCCCCGGCATGGCCTCCACTCCAAAATCCGGCGACACGGCCGCCCCTGCTCTCGGCAAGCGGCTGAAGCGCGCCTTTTTCGCCCGCAGCGTGCACGAGGTCGCACCCGATCTGATCGGCGTGACGCTGTTGTTCAATGGGGTCGGCGGCACCATCGTCGAGGTCGAGGCCTATCATCACACCGACCCGGCCGCCCATTCCTACCGCGGACCGACGCCGCGCAACCGGGTGATGTTCGGCCCGCCGGGTTTTGCCTATGTCTACCGCTCCTACGGCATCCATTGGTGTGTGAACTTCGTCTGCGAGGCGGAGGGCTCGGCGAGCGCGGTCCTGATCCGGGCCTTGGAGCCGACCGATGGTCTCGCCGCGATGCGCCGCCGCCGCGGGCTCACGGAGGAGCGCGCGCTGTGCTCGGGTCCCGGAAAATTGACCGAGGCGCTCGGCATCACCCACGCGCACAACGCGCTCGCGCTGGATGAGGCGCCGTTCGCGCTGCATGCGCGGCGGAGCGAGGTGGTCGTGGTCTCCGGCCTGCGCATCGGCCTTACCAAGGCCGTCGACCTGCCCTGGCGCTACGGCTTGAAGGGCTCGCGGTTTCTCAGCAAGCCGTTTCCGGCCTGAGTCCCGCGCGGCGGCGATCAGGATGCGTCCTTCAGCCGCTCCCGCGCTTCGAGGATTTTCTCCTTGCGCGCCACCGCGACCTCGCGCTTTTCCTTCTCCTCCTCGACGACATCTTCGGGCGCGTTGGCGACGAACTTCTCGTTCGCAAGCTTGGCATCGACCCGCTTGATGTCGGCGTCGGCCTTGGCGATCTCCTTGTCGAGCCGGGCGCGCTCGGCGGCGAGATCGATCACGCCCTTGAGCGGCAGGGCCGCGACCTCGCCACGCACCAGGAGCTGTACCGCTCCCTCCGGCGCGCGATCGGCGAAGGAGATGTCCGACAACCGTGCCATGCGCCGGATCACCTCGCTCCAGCGTGGCGCGCGCTCCCTGGTTTCCTCCGAGGCGCCGGCGAGCACCAGGGCCGTCAATGTCGCCGGCGGGATGTTCATCTCGGCGCGCACCGAGCGAACCGCGGTGATGAGATCGATTACCCAGCCGATCTCGGCCTCGGCCGAGAAATCGGCGAAGTTCGCTGCATAGGTCAAGAGCACGTCGGGGACCTGCGCATCCCGGGACATCGCCGCGACGTCGAGCGGCAGCGCGCCCGGCTCGACCGACCATGGCGACAGCGCCAGCAGCGTGTCGCGCCGGCCGGTGACCTCCCAGAGCTCCTCGGTGATGAAGGGCATGAACGGATGCAGGAGCTTCAGGATCTCATCGCGCGCCCAGGCGACCATGGCCCGGGTCTCGGCCTTCGCCGGGCCGTCGGCCCCGGTCAGCGCGGGCTTGGCCAGCTCGACATACCAATCGCAATAGACGTTCCAGACGAATCGGTACATCGCGTTCGCCGCGTCGTTGAAGCGATAGGCTTCCAGGGCTTCGTTGACCTCGCGCATGGCACGCGCGGTCTCGTGCGCGATCCAGCGGTTCAGCGTCTCCTTCGCGTTCGCCGGCTCGAAGTCCTCCGCCACCGCGCAATCGTTCATCTCGGCGAAGCGGCAGGCGTTCCAGAGTTTCGTTGCGAAATTACGGTTGGTCTCGACGAGCTGCGGCGACAGCTTGATGTCGTGGCCCTGCGCCGCACCGCGCGCCAGTGCAAAGCGCAGCGCATCCGCGCCATACTCGTCGATCACGCCGAGCGGGTCGATGACGTTGCCCTTCGACTTCGACATCTTGGCGCCCTTCTCGTCGCGGACGAGCCGGTGGATGTAGACGGTCGAGAACGGCGCCTCCTTCATGAAATGCAGGCCCATCATCATCATCCGCGCCACCCAGAAGAAGATGATGTCGAAGCCGGTGACCAGCACGTCGGTCGGGTAGTAGCGCTTCACCTCCGGCGTGTCGGCGGGCCAGCCCAGCGTCGAGAACGGCCACAGCGCCGACGAGAACCAGGTGTCGAGCACGTCCTCGTCACGGGTGATGAAGCCTTCGCGCTTGTTGCGGTCGAGCGCCATCTCCCGCCCCTGCTCGGACGTGATGACCTCCTGCTCGACATAGTAGCCGAGCGCGTGGCTGATCGCCTCCTCCTCGGTCTCGGCGACGAACACCCTGCCGTCGGGCCCATACCAGGCCGGGATCTGGTGACCCCACCAGAGCTGTCGCGAGATGCACCAGGGCTGGATGTTCTCCATCCACTCGAAATAGGTCCTCTCCCAGTTCTGCGGCACGAACCGTGTGCGGCCCGAGCGCACCGCCGCGATCGCGGGCTGCGCCAGCGTCTTGGCGTCGACATACCACTGGTCGGTCAGGAATGGCTCGATCACGACGCCGGAGCGGTCGCCGTGCGGCACCATGTGCGTGTTCGGCTCGATCCGTTCGAGGAAGCCGAAATCCTGCAGCCGCTCGACAATGCGCTTGCGCGCAGCGAAGCGCTCGACGCCATGAAATTCCCGCGCGAACTCCGCCGATCCCTCGGGCAGACCGCGCAGATAGTCCTCGTTGTCGACGAGCGCGAGGTGGCCCTCCTTGTCGAGCACATTGATCTGCGGCAGGTCGTGGCGCCTGCCGACTTCGAAATCGTTGAAGTCGTGCGCCGGCGTGATCTTGACCGCGCCGGTGCCTTTCTCCGGATCGGAATAGGCGTCGGCAACGATCGGGATCTCGCGCCCGACCAGCGGCAGCACCACGCGCTTGCCGACCAGAGGCCGATAGCGCTCGTCGTCGGGATGCACCGCGACCGCGGTGTCGCCGAGCATGGTCTCGGGGCGCGTGGTCGCGACCACGATGAAGCTCTTGGGATCGTCCGGGCTGAACGTCTTGCCTTCGATCGGATAGCGCAGGTACCAGAGGCTGCCCTTGATCTCGACCTGCTGCACTTCGAGATCGGAGATCGCGGTGAGCAGCTTCGGGTCCCAGTTGACCAGCCGCTTGTCCTTGTAGATCAGCCCGTCGCGATAGAGCTCGACGAACACCTTGACGACCGCGCGCGACAGCCCCTCGTCCATGGTGAAACGTTCGCGCGACCAGTCGCAGGACGCGCCGAGCCGCTTGAGCTGGTTGATGATGACGCCGCCGCTCTCGTCCTTCCATTGCCAGACGCGCTCGAGGAATTTCTCGCGGCCCATGGCGCGGCGGCCGGGCTGCTGGCGCTCCATCAATTGCCGCTCGACCACCATCTGGGTCGCAATGCCGGCATGATCGGTGCCGGGCTGCCAGAGCACGTCGCGGCCGCGCATGCGCTCGAAGCGGCACAGAATGTCCTGCAACGTGTTGTTGAGGGCGTGGCCCATGTGCAGCGAGCCCGTCACGTTCGGCGGCGGGATCACGATGGTGAAAGGTTTGGCGTCGCGGCGGTCGGGGCGGCCGGCGCGGAACGCGCGGGCATCCTCCCAGACCAGGGACATGCGGCCTTCGATATCGGCGGGCTGGTAGTTTTTCTCGATCATGGCGGCAACCGGCGGTGTGACCGGGCTAGAAAGCCGCCATGGCGCGGCAAGTCAACACGCAAAGCGCGCCGAACGGGACGCACGCTGCCCTATCGCCCGCGGGAAACCCGCTCGATCTCGGCCTTGACGATGCGTTCCACGAGCCCGGGAAGGTTGTCGTCGAGCCAGGATTTCAGCATCGGGCGCAGCATCTCCTTCACGAGGTCCTCGAGCGTGCGCGCATTGTTGCTGAGCACGGTGTGGGCGAGCGCGTTGAAGGCGGATTCGACGGCGGACACGGTGGACTGCGACAGGATCGGCTGCGACGGCGGGGCCGACGCGAAGGAGGGCGGATCATAGGCCGGCTGCCGGTTGATGGCCCGGCTCGCCGCGGATTCGGTGAACTCGAGATCGTCCTCCGGCTCGATCTTCTGGAACGGCGCCGGCTGTGGGGGCGGCGGGCTCGGCACCGCCATTGCGTCGGTCAGTTCCAGCACCTCGACATCGGAGGAAGCCGCTCGAATCTCCTCCGGCGATGTGGCTTCATCGAGGCCGGACAGCAGCGCATCGATGTCGTCCTGGTTGTTGCTGGCTGCCGGTGGCGGGGGCGCAGGCTTGGCAGCGACAGGCGGCGGCGGGGCAGCCTTCGGCGCCGCGCTATCGTTCATCGCGGCAGGCCTCGGGGGCGGCGCACTGGCCGCCGGCTTCACCGGTGCAGGCGGCGCCGCGGCAGGCTTCTCGATGGCAGGCGGCTTGGCTTCGTCGTCGGCGATGATGCGCCGGATCGACGCCAGAATCTCCTCCATCGAGGGTTCTTGGACCTTTGCAGGCTGCGTCATCTGCGACTCCACATCATCAACGCCCTCGCATGCGTGTTTCTACACCAAGCCCGACGGGATTCGCTGGTTCAGGACGTGAGCGGGAGGCGATTTTCACCGCACACGCATAACTTGTCCCCAGATCAAGCACCGCCCGAGCCCATCCCCGTCCAGGGCAGACCAGTCGTCGTCTCGATGACGGAATTGCCGGTTGCGATGCGAATCGCCCTGCTGCCTCGGATGAGGCTATGTCATGGCAACATTTGATTGCAAGCAGAGCGCTGCCGTCGCGGACGTCGTCCGCGGCCCACCCCGACAACGCAAAGACGTTGCGCGCCGCAACGCGCGCGACGATCGGACGAGCGTGGGCGAAGCAGCCCCGTCAGTGCCCGTCGGGCGTACGGACGCCGACCCAGGCGTCGCGAACCTGCTGATAGTGCACGCTCGGATCGTAGGTCGGCGTGGACAGCCCCAGCACCTGCGGCGACAGCCGCCCGATCGAACTCAGCACGGCATAGGATGCAACCACGCGGTCATGCTGCGCCGTCACCAAGGCGACGCGGGCATTGACCAGCGCCTGCTGGGCGTTGAGCACGTCGAGCGTCGTGCGCTGTCCGGCCTTGGCTTCCTCGCGCACGCCATTGAGCGCGATCTCCGAGGCCTGGACCTGCGACTGCGCGGACGCCACCTGCGCCTTGCCGGCGGTGAGCTGGCCCCAAGCCGTCACCGTGTTCGCCCGGGTCTGATCGCGGGTCGTCTCGAGATTGAGGCGCTGCTGTTGCAGGTTCTCCTTGGACTGACGGATCAGCGAGTACTCGGCGCCGCCCTGATAGATCGGAACCGAAGCCTGCACGACGGCCGCGGCCGTGAACGACTTCTGAATCGTGAGCTGCTGCTCGTAGGCCTCCGTCGCCGAGGCCTGCAAGGAGACGGTCGGCAGCAGCGCGCCCTCGTTGATCTTGACCTGCAGGTAGTTGACGTCGATGCCGAACATCGCCGCGGTGACGTTCGGATTCTCGATCAGGCTGAGCTCGACGGCGGCCGGCAGCGTGCCGGGCAGGAACCGATCGACCGGCGAGCCGGGCGCAAGGCTCGCGGGCTCGTTGCCGATGATGCGACGGAAATTGGACCGCGTCGTCGTCAGGTTCGATTCGGCCGTGAGCTGCTGAGTGCGGCCGGCGGCGAGCGAGGCTTCCGATTGCGCGACGTCGGTGCGCGTCACCTCGCCGACATTGAAGCGGTCGCGTGTCTGCTTCAGCGTTTGCTCGAGCACGCGGGTATTGCTGCGCTGGACCTCCACGATCGCGGAATCGCGCAGATAGTCCATGTAGATGGTGGCGGCGTTGAGCAGAACCGTCTGCTCCAGCACACGCAAGGCCTCGCGGGAGCCCGAAACCTGGCTCTCGGCGGCGCGGGTCTTGTTGGCGGTCTGGTTGCCGTTGAACAGGGTCTGCGTCGCGGTGATGCCGACGCTGCGCGGCGGGTTGGTGCCGTGAAGCTCGGTTCGGACCAGCCGATTCGCATCACCACCCGAGGTCAGCAGTTCATCGGTGTACTGATAGCCGGCGCTGGCGGTGAGCGCGACCTTGGGCCGATAACCCGACAGGGCCTGCGGGACGTTCTCGTCGGTCGACCGCACCTGGGCCCGCTGCGCGTTGAGCTGCGGGTTGTTCTGATAGGCCCGCACCAGCGCAGCCTCGATGGTGTCTGCCAGGGCAGGCATCGGGCCCCCAAGCGCCATCAGAAGGACCACCGCCGAAGCCGTGGTGAAGACCTTCACCCCATACATCCCTGTTATTCCATTTCATTCTCGTGACCCGGCTCGCGAACGAACCGGGACTCGCTTCATCCAGGTTCAGCGCCCCACTGAACCATATGCTCGGCCCCAGCGCTACGGAACCACCCGCGAGCGAAAAGGCAGTGGAAACTCCACACGTGCAGCTTCCCGGCCACACTTCTGATTCAAAACGAGATTTTAACAGCCACCCAAAAGCAACCACTCCTAAAAAACGAATGACGGCAACCGTTCCAGACCAGGCAGAACGGGGGCTGCCGCATCAAATAGCGCCCTGTCGCCGAATTCATCACCATGCGAACGCGTCACGATCATGGCGCGGGCCGGGCGGCTCTGGGCGAACACCCCCAGTAGCCGGCCGCCATCGCCTTTTAGCTGGCCACAGAGCTTTTCGGGCACCACCTCCGTGGCGCCATTGAGCAGAATGACGTCATAAGGAGCGCCGGCCGAATCGCCCTCGGCAGCGGGAGCCACCTTGAGCGTCACGTTGGTCAGCCCCAACTGCGACAATACCTTGTTACCTGTCTCCACCAGGGCGGCGTCGCTCTCCGTCGCCGTGACCTTGGCCGCCAGTCTGGCCGCCAGCGCCGCCGCATAGCCGGTGGCACAGCCCACCACCAGGACGTGATCGGTGCCGGCGATTTCCGCGGCCTGCAGCAGCTGCGCGGTCAACACCGGCTTGACCAGGAACCGGCCGGGCGCGCCGGATCCGACATCGAGATCCAGATCGAGATAGGCCAAGGCGCGCTTGTCGTCGGGCACGAATGCCTCGCGCGGCAGCGTCAGCATCGCCTCGAGAATCCGGGAATCGGTGACATCGCGCGTGCGCACCTGGCCATCGACCATTTTTTGGCGCGCGGTCGAAAAACCGGACATGGGTGAACCTGCCAGAGATGAAGCGGACATGAGATCAACGGACTTGGGTTGGCCCGCGAGGAAACGAAGGCGCGCCATCTTTGGAACAAGCCCCAGTAAAACGCAACTCGCCGGACCGTGCCCGCGGAATGGCATCGCGCCCGCCGATCGACGGCATGCAGCGTCGAATCTGGCCCACTGGCCTGGTCGTCATTCACGCCGGAAGACATATGCGTGCGAGGTGCGGCAACGGATCGGAACTCCAACTCCGCGGCGGCCGCGCCCCACTTCCCGGATCCACATTCGGCGACCTTCCTTCGCTGCCAGAACGGCCGGCAATGTGCTGTCCGCCAAGGTCTTTCCCACCTGCCCGAGACTTGCCGGAAAGCTCGATTTCGTCCTATGCAAGCGCAGGCGGCTTTGTTATACGCTGCCTCCGCGCGAACCTCTGTTTCGCTCATTCCTCGGTAGCTCAGCGGTAGAGCATTCGACTGTTAATCGAATGGTCGCTGGTTCGAATCCAGCCCGGGGAGCCATTTGCTTTGGGCACTGATGAGAACAGACGCGCACTGACGCGCACTCATCCCTCTCGAATAACTAAACAATTCCTGCAATCGAAACCACCCGCCGCGCGATCGGAGCGGGACTGGCAGGACCGGGGCGCGTGGGTAGCGCGTGGGTACAGACGCAGGTATTGTCCTTTTTGCGAATTCTGGTTTCCGGCAATACCCACTTTCCAAATCCTGACCATTTCGAGGAAAATCGGATGCCCAAAGACAAGCTAAACGACAAGCAATTGAAGGCCGCCAAGCCG